>JBBSHB010000001.1:0-98260 GCA_038253515.1 Gemmatimonadales bacterium
AGGTCGAGGGAATCGAGCGTCAGCTCGTCGAGGAGCGCGCCCCGCCGAGACCACAGGGCGAGGTGGGTGGGATAGTCCTGGGCGGCGAGAGCCGACCCGTGCCAGAGGGCGTACAGCTCCGAGGCCGAGGCGGGCGCCGCCGCGCGGCGCGCCTGCTCCCCGAATCCCTCCAGCAGCGGCACGGCAAGGGGATCGGCCTCCGCACCCAGCCGGGCCACGTCGCGCTGAGCCACCTGCACTTGGCCCGCAAGCTCCGCCCCCCAGGTGACCAGCGCAGCCGAGCTGCCGGCAACCAGAGCAATCCCGCCGATCGCCGCCCAGCGTGGCGCCGGAAGGGTGACCAGGAGGAGGGCGGGCGTCCAGAGAAAGGTGTACCAATCGGGCCACCCGCCCCGAGGACTCCACACCAGGACGCCGACGACCGTCGCCGCCAACGCGATCGCCACGCCCACGGCGATCCGCCACGACGGGCGACGGTCGGGCTCGGTGCCGCGGAAGAGGGCCGCAGCCGCGACGATGAGGGCCGAGACGGAAACCAGGAGCGCGAGCTGCCAGGTGAGCCAGAGGCCGACCGACACACCCTCGGCCGGCGGGGTGATCCCGCGGCCGAGGCTGCTGATGAGATACGGCGCCGCCAGCAGCAGTGCCCCGCCAAGCGCCATACCGTACCAGCGATGGGGGAGTCGCTTCCGCCAGAGCCACACTCCCCCGAAGGTCAGGAGAATGCCGGCGACCGCCAATGCGCCGGCCGAGCCGGACAAGGGTCCCAGGAGGGGTCGAAAGAAGGTGGCGGGAGAGAAGAGCGGCTGGAGCCCGAGTGCCGGACCGATCGGCGCCCGCCCGGCTAACCAGAGGGGCACCGACAGCAGAGCGATCCGCTCACCTGGCCGGCCCGCGAGACTCAAGGCCAGCCCGAGCATCACGACGAGCACCCAGGTGATCGACCGGCTTCCCCGGTCGAACGCGAGCTCCTTGGCGGTCCCCTGCTCCGGCGGCACCGGCAGCACGCTGAACAGGAGGCGCGGACCGGCCGTGGTGGGCTCCTCGTAGTCGAAGACGTCCGCGTTGTCGGGGGCCTTGCCGGGCGGGTAGACCGAGAGGCCCACCTCGGTGCGCTCGCGGAAGAGCTCGGCCAGACTGCGGCCCCGATCCGGAGCGGCCGGGTGGGCCCAGATAAGGATCCCCGCCACGGCGGTGCGTCCGTCGGCGCTGTGGCGCCGAGCCTCGAGCTCCACGTAATATCCAGTCGCTCGCGAGCCGGTCGAATCCCCTTCGTTCCTGGGCGGCAGTCGATGGCGACCGGCCCAGGCCCAGGGCATCCCCAGGGAATCGAGCACGACCACGCTCATCTCCGGCCCGCTGGACGGCACCAAACGCCCGAGCACGCGGAAGGCACCTTCCCGGTCGTCCGGGCCGGTCGCCGCTGCTGCTTGCGCCAGTCGCTCGGCCCGGTGGAAGCCGGCGTGGAGATCGCCCTGGAGTCGCCGGGACGCGGCCTCCACCCGCCGCTCCCGCTCCTGGGGCCAGCGAAGCTCGATGGCCGACAGCCGCCACTGGGCCAAGCCCATCTCGAGCACCAGGGCGAGGAGCGCGGTGGCCAGTCCGCGCCGCCGCCATCCGCTGAGCGGCACCAGCACGGCGAGTCCGGCCACCAGCACGAGCGATACGACGACCACCCACGCCGGCGACGGATGCCGCAACCACTCCGCGGCAGCGGCGCCGGCTCCCAGGACGACCACCACCCACCAGCGCCCCCGATGACTCAATCGACACACCCCTGGCGGATCAAGGAACTGACGCCCGACGCGGTGCGGGAACGCCTGCAGGAGCGGCCGACGCTCCTGGTGGCGGTCGGCACCACCGAGCAGCACGGCCCCCACTTACCGCTCGGATGCGACACCCTCATCGTGGAGCATCTGGCCGACGACCTCTCGGCCAGCTTCGGAATTCCGCGGGCGCCCACAGTGGAGTACGGCGTACACACGCCGTCGCGCGGCTTCCCCGGGGGCGCCGCGCTCCGTCGGCGCACGTTGCACCGTGTCATGAACGAACTTATCGAGTCCTGGGAAGCGGGGGCAGGCGTCCGGGAGTTCGTCATCCTCACCGCGCAGGCAAGCGAAGCCCATCTCGAGGCGTTGAGCACCATCCGGACGGATGAGGCCACGGTCCAGGTGATGGACATCTTCAGCCTCGATTTCGGCGCCTTGCTGGAGCACCCTGGCGCGCCGGTCCAGGGGGGCGAGCTGGATACTTCCCTGATGCTGTACCTGGCTCCCCAGATGGTTCGGATGGATCAGGCACGGGACTTCGCGCTGACACCGCAGATGATCGCCCGCTACCGGCCGGGACACAGTCGCCACCTGCCCACCGGCTCGCCCGGCTCGGTGGGATATCCGAGCCTCGCCTCAGCACAAAAAGGCGAACTCCTGTATAGATTTATCCTCGATCGGATCCGCAACTGCCTGACCGGGCCCTGACGAGCGGAGTGAGGATGCGCGGCGCCGCGCCTTACCTTGTCATGATGCTCCACGTCCTCCCCGCGGCGGCACAGCAGCCGCCGGAGACCAAGCTGGTCATCCAGCAAGGCGGCCGCGAGACCGGTCGGGAGCAGTTCACCCTGCGGCAGAGCCGCGGCCGCGGCCTGCCGGGAACCACGATCACCGCGACGGCGCGATATCCGGCGACCGCGCCCACCACCCAGCTCGCCGCCACCCTGGAGCGGACCCCCGAACCGGCGCTGGCCAAGTTCCAGCTCGATGTCGAGAGCGCCGGGGCGGTCACGGTCATCCTCGCGGCGGGCTCCGGGGCCCGGTTGATCGTCCGCACCGTCGCCAAGGGATCGGAGTCCGGGCGGGAGCTGCCGGGAGGCCCGGACGTGGTGCTGCTCGACGACGGGGTGTACTCCCTGTATACGGCAGTGGCAGACCTCGCCACACCGACCGGGAGACCGCTGACCGCCATCTTTCCCCGGACCGGACGGCGGGTCAGCTTCACGGCGCGGCGGGAGGCGGGAGGCAATGGTGGAGCCAAGGTCACCCTCTCGGGGGACCTCTCCGGCACGCTGCTGACCGACGCGCAGGGCGGGCTTCAGCGGCTCGAGCTGCCGGGGCAAGGAATTCTGGTCACCAGGGCCGAGTAGCTCCCTCCTCAAGGCATCAATCCACAGTTTCGCCCGGAACTTCGTCGCAACCTGAAACCTTGGCGGCGAGGCTCCGTATTGCACCCCGTCACGTCCACACCACAAAGGGCACCGTCAATGAATCGCTGGTTCGGCCTCCTCGCGCTGCTTGGCCTCGTACCCGGGATCGCCACCGCGCAGGACACAACTCTCGCCGCCCGACCCGCTGCTTCGGTTGTGACGCTCTCGCTGGCGGAAGCCTTGAAACAGGCGCAGGCGCACAGTCCCACCTACCGACAGTCGTTGAACGATGCGGGTCCCGCCAAGTGGGGAGTACGGAATGCTTACGGCAATCTGCTCCCCTCCTTCAATGTGTCGTCCGACCTGGGGTACATCGGAACGGGACAGACCAACATTGGCGGCGGCCTGATTCAACCGACCTCCGCCTTCCTGACCTCGGGGTACAATCTCGGGCTGCAGTGGCAGCTCGACGGGCGCCGGCTGTCGGGTCCGGGTCAGCAGAAGGCGCTGCAGCGGGCCACGGAGGAAGACATCAGCGGCGCAGGCATCGCCCTCAAGGCCGAGATCACGACGCAGTACCTCAACACCTTGCAGGCATCGGCGCAGGTGGACGTCGCCCGCCAGCAGGTGATCCGCAACGAGGACTTCCTGCGGCTGGCCAAGGCGCGCTACCAGGTGGGACAGGCCACCCTGCTCGACGTCCGCCAGGCCGAGGTGATCAAGGGCCAGTCGGACGTGGCCCTCCTGCGGGCGATACAGGCCAACAACGAGGCCAAGCTGGACCTGCTCCGTCGCATGGGCATCGAGTCACCGGTATCGATTGAGCAGGTCGCGCTCTCCGACTCGTTCCCGGTGACCGAGCCGACCTTCCAGCTGGACAGCATGCTCTCGCTCGCCGAGCAGCAGAACCCCGGTCTCCGATCTTTGCGGGCCCGGCGGTCCGCCGCATCCTGGGGCGTCCGCGCGGCCAAATCGGATTTTCTTCCCACACTCTCGGTTCAGGCCGGCTGGAGCGGGTTCACCCAGCAGTTCACCAACGAAGGCTTCCTGCTCGGCCAGACGCTGGGCGACGCGCAGCAGCAGGCGGCGGACTGCCAGTACAACAACTCGGTGCGCTCCGCGCTCGGGCTCGGCGGTGTGGTCTCCAACTGCTTCTCCTCGGTGGGTCTCAACAATGCGGGCACCGCGCTGCTCGACCCCGTGAGCCAGCAGATCCGAGACGCCAACAACGTCTTCCCCTTTCATTACACGGGGCAGCCGTTCCAGGCCAACCTGCGGATCTCCCTGCCGATCTTCACCGGCTTCGGCCGCTCGCTCCGCCTGTCCCAGGCCCGCGCGCAAGAAGACGACGCGGATGAGGACGTGCGGGCCCGTCGGCTGCAGGTCCGCAGCGACGTCCACGCCCGGATGCTCGGCATGGAGACATCGTACAAAGCGATCGCCGTCCAAGCCGCCAATCGGGAGGCGGCCCGGGATCAACTGCGGCTGGCGCAGGACCGCTACCGGCTGGGCGCCGGAACGTCGCTCGAGGTGTCCGATGCGCAGAACGCGGTGCAGCGCGCGGAAGGCGACTACGTGAACGCCGTCTACGATTACCACAAAGCCGTCGCGGCGCTGGAAGCCGCCGTTGGCCGCACCCTTCGCTAACGAGGAACGCACATGTCGCGCGGGATGAAGCTGGGTCTCCTGGTCGTGGTCGTCGCGCTGGTCTCCGGCGGGACCGTCGCGTATCGGATCAGGCAGAAGAAGAATGCCGGCACCGAGGTCCGCATGGCGCAGGTGAGCCGGCGCGACCTGGTCAGCGCGGTCACCGCGAGCGGGACGGTCGAGGCCAAGACGTCGGTCGACATCAGTGCCGACATCACCGGGCGGATCATCCGCATCGCCGTTCGCGAGGGCGACCTGGTGACCAAAGGCCAGTTCATCCTTCAGATCGATCCCGCGCAGTACCAGGCCGCCGTATCCCGGGCCGAGGGGCTGGTGGGCTCCACCCAGGCGACGCTGACCCAGACCAAGGCGAACCTGGACCAGTCCGAGCGGGCCTGGAACCGGGCCCACCAGTTGAGCCAGCTTGGCCCCAACCTCATCACCCCGGAGGCCGCGGAGCAGGCCCAGACGTCGTACCAGGTGGCGCAGGCGAACTATGAGGCGAGCCGGGCGCAGTTGGCGCAATCGCGGGCGAGTCTCCAGGAAGCCCGGGACAACCTGGCCAAGACCCGCCTGGTGTCCCCCATTTCCGGCCGGGTGGTCCGGCTCGCGGTCGAAGAGGGGGAGGTCGCCGTGCCGGGTACCTTTTCCCGTGAGACCGGCCTGCTGATGACGATCGCGGACCTGTCGGTGATCCTGGCCAAGGTGCAGGTGGACGAGACCGATATCGTCCGGCTCAAGTCCAGCGACTCGGTCCAGGTGACCATCGACGCGTACCCGGACACGACCTTCGTCGGTCGGGTCACGCAGGTGAGCCACAGCGCCAGGCTCACCCCGACCCAGACGGCCTCCGGGTCGAACGATCGCGCCGTCGACTTCGACGTCGAGGTGACGCTGGACAATCCGCCGAGAGACATCCGGCCGGACTTGAGCTGCACCGCACGGATCGTCACCGACACCCGGAGCCACGCGCTGAGCATTCCGATCATCGCGCTCACGGTGCGGGGCCACGAGCGGCTCCCCAATGAGTCGGTGCCGGGCATGGATACCTCGCGGGTCCGCGACCGGTCCAAGGAAGTGGAAGGGGTCTTCACGGTGCGGGACGGGCTGGCCACCTTCCGGCCGGTGAAAGTGGGCATCGCGGGCGACGAGTACTTCGAGGTGATCGATGGGCTCCGGGAGGGCGAGACCATCGTCGGGGGCACCTATCAGGCCATTCGGGACCTCAAGGACGGCTCCCGGGTCCGGGCCGCCGACACCACCAGCAAGGCCCCGGCCCAATCATGAGCCCGCTCATCCGGATCCAGGGTCTCACCCGGGAATACCAGATGGGCGACGAGCGGATTCTCGCCCTCCGTGGCGTGACGCTGGACATCGTCCGCAACGAGTACCTCGCCATCATGGGCCCCTCGGGCTCGGGCAAATCCACCATGATGAACCTGCTCGGCTGCCTCGACACGCCGACCGGCGGGGAATACTGGCTGAACGGACAGGAGGTCTCCCGGCTCTCGGACGACGAGCTCGCCCGGGTACGGAACCGGGAGATCGGGTTCGTCTTCCAGACCTTCAACCTGCTGCCGCGCGCCACGGCGTTGCACAACGTGGAGCTCCCCCTGGTCTATTCCGGGATCCGGGGGCGCGAGCGCCGGGAGCGCGCGACAGCGGCGCTGGAGCGCGTCGGGCTGGGCCACCGGATGGAGCACCGGCCCAGCGAGCTCTCCGGCGGCCAGCGGCAGCGGGTGGCGATCGCCCGGGCGCTGGTGAACGAGCCGTCGATCCTCCTCGCCGACGAGCCCACCGGTAACCTGGACAGCGTCACCAGCGAGGAGATCATGCGGGTCTTCGCCGACCTCCACGCGGCCGGCCAGACGGTGATCATGGTGACCCACGAGCCCGACATCGCCGCGCATGCGGAGCGGATCGTCGTGCTCCGGGACGGCGCGGTCGAGACCGACCGCCTCAGCCGAGGGGCCGCGGCCTAGATGCCGCTGCTCGAGGCGGTCCGGATGGCGCTCCGGACGATTGGTGCCCAGAAGCTCAAGAGCTTCTTCTCGCTCATCGGCGTCCTGATCGGCGTCACCTTCCTCATCGCGGTCGTCTCGATCGTGCAGGGCATGAACCGCTACATGGTGGATCGGTTCGCCAACACCCTGGTCGGGGCGAACACCTTCGAGCTTCGCCAGCGCCCGAGCATCGTGACCGGCAATGTTCCTGACGACGTGTGGCTCGCCTGGCGCCGCAGGCCGCGCATCACCTACGAAGACGCGGACTACGTGCGCCAGCGAATCCACACTCCCGCGACCTACACCAAGTTCTGCTCCGATCGGGTGCAGGTGAAGTATGCCGGCAGGGTGGCCAAGGACATCGAACTGGTGGGCGCGGAGGCGAGCTACTTCGGGATCCGCAACTACGAGATCCCCGTGGGACGCACGTTCACCGATCAGGAGGTGGAGTTGGCGCTCCCCGTGCTGGTGGTGGGGAACGAGCTCGCCACCAAGCTGCTGCCGGGAGTCGACCCGATCGGGAAAACGGTCGAAATCGGCGGACTGCCCTACCGGATCATCGGGGTCGTGGCCAAGCAGGGCACCCTCTTCGGGCTCTCGCTCGACAAGTTCGCCGTCATGCCGTTCAGCGCGCCGGGGCGGCGCCTGATCTGCCCGATCAACATCCTCGATGCCCTGATCGTCCGGACCGACAACCCAACCCAGATGCGCACGGCGATGGCGGAGACCGAAGCCATCATGCGCAGCCGCCGCCACCTCAAGCCATGGCAGGGAAACAACTTCGATTTTCAGACGGCGGAGGGCGCCCTGGGAACCTGGCAGAAGATCTCCAAAATCCTCTTCCTGGCCCTGCCCGGTCTCGTCGCGATCTCCCTGGTCGTCGGTGGGATCGTGATCATGAACATCATGCTCATGGCGGTGAGCGAGCGGACCCGGGAGATCGGGATCCGGAAGGCGCTCGGCGCCCGGCGAGGTGACATCCTGGCGCAGTTCGTGGTGGAGTCCGCCACGCTGTCGCTGGCCGGGGCGGTCCTCGGCATCGGTTTCGGGATCGTGCTCGCCTTCGTGGTCAAGGCACTGACACCCCTTCCGGCCGCGGTGGCCCCCTGGTCCGTGCTGGCCGGGGTGGTGCTCGGCGTGACCGTCGGGGTGGCCGCGGGGGTGTACCCTGCCAGCCGGGCCTCCCGGCTCGACCCCATCGTCGCCCTGAGGGCGGAATGACTCCGTCCCGCCCGATCACCCTGGTCAGCCGGATGTTGGAAGGCGTCGGCATCGCGCTCGACTCGCTCCAGGCCAACAAGGTGCGCGCCGGCCTCACGGTGCTCGGCGTCGCCATCGGCGTCACCGCGGTGATCGCCATGGGTTCCGCGATCACCGGGATCAACCTGAGCATCACCCGGATTCTGGAGTCGGCGGGACCCAAGACCTTCTTTGTGCAGCGCTATTTCTCCGGGGGCCTCGAGGTCTCCGACGGCTCGGAGGAGCTCTCCCCCTGGCGGCGCATGCCCTGGATCACCAACGACGAAGCCGAGCTGATCCGGCGACTGCCCATGGTGCAGGACGTGAACATCGGAGAGTACGCCTCGGGACCGGTGAGCTTCGACGGGGTCGACCTCAAGAGCGTCAACGTCGCGGGATTCTCGCCCTCCTGGCCCCAGGTGAACGGCGGGGATATCCTGGCCGGGCGGAACTTCACGCCCATCGAGTACAGCGCCGGGGCGCACGTCGCCATCATCAACGACAAGGTCGCCGAGTCGTTGTTCCCCGGCAGAGATCCCATCGGGAAATCGATCAAGATCTTCGGCCAGCCGTTCCGGGTCATCGGGCTCCATGCCGAGGCGGCTTCGCTTTTCAGCAATGCGGATGACCCCCGGTTGGCGATTCCGCACACCGCCTTCACCAAGGTGGCCGATTTCGAGCGGGGCTGGATGGAGATCGCGGTGGTGCCGACGGCCGCCGCCAGCACGGTGGACGCGCAGGAACAGGTGACGGTCGCCCTGCGGACCAAGCGGGGACTCCGGCCGGGGGATCCCAACAACTTCGCCATCGTTACCCAGGACCGGGTGCTCGAAGCATTCAACAAGATCACGGCCGGCTTCTTCGTGGTGATGATCGCGCTCTCCAGCGTCGGGCTGATGGTCGGAGGGGTGGGCGTGGTCGCGATCATGATGATCTCGGTGACGGAACGGACCCGGGAGATCGGCGTGCGGAAGGCGCTCGGCGCCACCCGCGGCGAGATCATGTTCCAGTTCCTGGTCGAGGCCGCCACGCTCACCCTGGTGGGCTGCCTGATCGGCATGGCCGTGGGTGCGCTGATCGCCTACGGCATCCGGTCCTTCACCCGGATACCCGCCACGGTGCCGCTCTTGTCCGTGGTGGCGGCGGTGGTCGCTTCGATTCTCACCGGGGTGCTCTTCGGCCTCTATCCCGCCAACAAGGCTTCGCGGCTCGATCCGGTGGAGGCGTTGCGCTATGAGTGAGGAGGCAGTTGAGGAGGAATCACGCCCACCTGCTTCCTTCCTGCGGCTTGCTGCTTACTTTGGTTATGCCCCTGACAGAAGCACTTCGTCTCGCACTCCAGGCCATCTGGTCCAGTAAGCTTCGCTCCTTCTTCACCCTCCTCGGCATTATCGTGTCGGTCGCGTTCCTGGTGGTGGTCGTCGCCATCATCCAGGGCATGAACGCCTACGTGCGGGAGAATATCACGGGCGCACTGATCGGCACCAACGCCTTTCAGGTCCGCCGTACTCCGATCGCGCCGGGGCTGCTCGACGACGACCAGGTCCGAGCCATCAACAAGCGACCGATCCTGACCAAAGACGACGCGGCGGCGGTGCGCCGCGCCCTGCCCGATGCTCAGGCTGTGTCGCTGCAATCGGGCTGGCCGACGCCGATGAGTGATGTGATCTATCGCAATCGCACCGTCGGCGACGTCCTGGTCTTCGGCGTGACTCCTCCGTTCCAGGTCGTGCAGGACTATCGCTTCGAGGCCGGAGAGCCGCTCGCGGAACCCGACGTGCAGGAGCGGCGGGCCGCCGCGGTCATCGGATTCGACGTGGCCGACAAGCTCTTCGGAGGGGCAGCCCAGGCGGTAGGTCGGAGCATTCGGGTGGCGGGACGCGAAATGAAGGTCAAGGGGGTGATCGCCCGAAAGGGACGGGTCCTGGGACAGTCGTTCGACGGCTTCGTGCTGCTCCCCATCTCCACCTTCGAGGCCCTGTACGGCCGCCGGCTCACCACCACGGTGTCGGTGAAGATGGCGGGCCCAGAGCAGATCGAGGAGGCCCTGGCCAGGGCTGAGGAGGCCCTGCGCATGGCCCGGCGGCTCCGCCCCGGTGAGTCGGACGACTTTACCGTGGACAAGGCCGATGGGCTGGTCGCTTTCTGGAAGAACCTCACCCGCCTCCTCTTCACGGTGATCCCGGCGGTCGTTGCCATCGGTATCGTGGTCGGAGGGATCGTCATCATGAACATCATGCTGATGACGGTGAACGAGCGGATCCACGAGATCGGCATCCGCAAGTCGGTGGGGGCGACGAGGCGCGACATCCGCCGGCAGTTTCTGGTCGAGGCATTAGCGTTGTCGTTCGCCGGCGGCGCGGTCGGCGTGCTGGCCGGCTGGGGGATGGCGGGCGCGGTGGCCGGGCTCAGCCCGCTGCCCGCCCGCGTCACGCTCTGGTCGGTAGCGACGGCGCTCGGGCTGGGGGCCGGCACCGGCATCCTCTTTGGCGTGTACCCTGCCACTCGGGCGGCGCGGCTAGACCCGATCGCGGCGCTCCGCGTCGAATAGCTCATTCACGCAATGCGACCCTTCATCGGCCTCCGAAGTCTGAGCGAAGGCGTCACGATCGCCCTCGCGGCCATGTGGGCCAACAAGCTCCGGTCGGCGCTCACCATCCTCGGGGTCGTGATCGGCGTGTCCACCGTCATGGCGATGGCTTCCATCGTCCAGGGAGTCCGCACCCAGATCTTCAACGCCATGGAGCGAGCCGGGCCGAGCGTGTTCTACGTCATTCGATTTCTCTCGGAGACGCCCCTCAATCCTGATCAGTTGCCCCGCGAGGTCCGGATCCGGCCCGTGATGCAGCCCACCGACGCCGAAGCGATCCGCCGGATTCCAGAGATCCAGCACGCCGGAATGTGGGTGCGGGTGCTTCAGCGGCTCGAGCGAGGCGATAGCCGAACCCAGGGTCTCTGGATTTACGGGGCCGATAGCCACTACATGGATGTGCTGGGCGGCACCCTGCTTCGCGGCCGGATGTTCAGTCCCGGGGAGCTGGGGGGGGACAACGTAGCAGTGCTCGAGCGGGAGGCAGCCCACCGCCTGTTCGGGCAGGAGAACCCGATCGGTGCCACGGTCCGGATCGGCGGGGCCGCTTTCCGGGTGATCGGCATCTACCAGGAACCGGAGAACATCTTCCAACCGCCCGGGTTTGTGATCGGCGCAGTCATCCCCTTCGCCACTCTGCGAAAGAACTACCACTACAACGAGACCAACGACCTCTTTATCGCGGTCAAGGCGCGAGGTGGCATCTCGGTGGATCGCGCCGAGGATCTGGTCACCGCCTCCCTGCGGCGGGCTCGCGGGCTTCACCCGGGTATGCCCAATACCTTCGACATCATCACCCAGGCGCAGATCCTGGAGACCATCGGCCAGCTGACCTCGATGTTTCTTCTCGTCATGACCGCCATTTCCAGCGTGGCGCTCTTGGTGGGCGGCATCGGCGTCATGGCCGTCATGATGGTCTCGGTCACCGACCGAACTCGGGAGATCGGCCTCCGCAAGGCGATCGGGGCCACGCGTCGGGAGATTCTGTGGCAGTTCCTGGTGGAAGCCGCGACGCTCACGCTGCTCGGCGGGCTGCTCGGAATCCTGGTCGGGCTGGCCACGGGCGAGGGGCTCAAGCGGGTCCTCGCGATCGACTCCGCTGTCCCGCTGTGGAGCGCGGGGCTGGCGTGTGCGGTCAGCATCGGCATCGGACTTGTGTTCGGGCTGTATCCCGCCAACCGCGCCGCGCGCATGGATCCGGTGGAGGCGCTGCGGCACGAGTGACGGTCCTCGAGGCGGCGTGCAACTTTCCCGACCCATCGCATCTCCCGCGCTCACCCGTGACTCGAGGATGCGATGCGGTTCTCCCGATGGACCGTTGGTCTGCTCGCGAGCGTGCTCCTGGCTTGTCGTCCCACGGCTCGGCCGGGGACGATGAGCCGGGAGCGCTCAGACGCCCCAGCAGTCCCAGCGATGCAGAAAGTCGCAGCGCCAGCCTCGGCGCCCCGCGACGAGGCAGTCGACGCAGGATCCCTCGCCCGTACTCCCGCCATCATCGCCCATCCCGCGGCGGGCTCGAGCATGGTCATCCGCACGGGCAACGCAAGCGTCGAGGTGGACTCGCTGGAGCCGGCGATGGAGGCTTTACGCCGGCTGGCGCTCCGGGTGGGCGGGTTCGTCGGCAACAGCGCCATTCAGAGCGGGCGCGAGCAGCTCCGGCAGGCCACCATGGAGATCAAGGTTCCGGCCGCGCGGTTCGACGACCTGACCAGCGGCTTGCCGCCCCTCGGTCGGGTGGAGTTCGTGAACGTCAGCGCCGAGGACGTGGGGGAGGAGTTCGTGGATCTGAGCGCGCGGGTGGCCAATTCGCGGCGGTTGGAGGAGCGGCTGATCGACCTGCTGGGAAGCCGCACCGGGCGACTGCAGGACGTCCTGGCGGTCGAACGGGAGCTGGCCCGGGTGCGGGAGGAGATCGAGCGTCAGGAGGGGCGGATGCGCTATCTCAAGAGCCGGGTGGCGCTCAGCACGTTGTCGGTCGCCATCCATGAGCCTCCGCCGATTCTGGCCAACCGCCCCGGATGGAACCCCATCTGGGAGGCGATGCGCCAGGCATGGCGCAACTTCGTGGCGCTGCTCGCCGGCGTGATCGCGTCGCTGGGTTTCGTGGTGCCGGTGGCGGCCGCCGCCGGAGCGGGGATATTGTTGGTGCGACGGATCAAGCGAAGGGCGTGACGCGTGCAACGCCTCCGGAGCCCCCATGCCCGTGGACATTCTGGCCATCGCCGCCCACCGCGACGACGTCGAGCTCACTTGCGCCGGCACGCTGCTCAAGGCGGTCGACGCCGGGCACCGCACCGGCATCCTCGATCTCACGGGCGGCGAAAGCGGGACCCGGGGCGACCCGGAGCTGCGAGCCGAGGAGGCCCAACGGGCAGCGGCGATCCTCGGTGTCTCCGAGCGGCGGAACGCCGGCCTTCCCGACGCTCACCTGCAGAACTCCGATGAGTCCCGGCGCGTCGTGGTGGAGCAGATCCGTCGGTTCGCCCCCCGGGTCGTCATCCTCCCCTTCCCCGTCGGTCGCCATCCGGACCACCGGATCGCCTCCGAGATCGGCCGGGATGCGTGCTACCTGGCGGGGCTGTCCAAGTATGACGCTCCCGGCGTTCCCCACCGGCCGTTCAAGCTGCTGTACGCCCTGTCTTACCGGGAAGACCCGCTGAAGCCGACGTTCGTGGTGGACATCAGCGCCCAATTCGACCGCAAGCTCGCCTCGATCCGCTGCTATGCCAGCCAGTTCGATGGGGCCCGGGGGGCGGGCGAGATCTTCCCCACCGGACAGGACCTCTACTCCCTGATCGAAGTCCAGAACGCCCACTACGGCTCCCTCATCCGTACCCGCTACGGAGAGCCGTTCTTCACCGATGAAACCATGGCGGTCGACGACGTCGTGACGCTCGGCGTTCAGAGCATGTAGTATTCTTCACACCATGTCCCAGTCCCCGGTCTATCTCGACCATGCCGCCACCACAGCGGTCCGTCCCGAGGTGCTGGAGGCGATGCTGCCGTACCTGACCCATCAGGCGTTCGGCAACCCGTCCAGCGCCCATCGCTTCGGCCGCGCCGCGCGGGCCGGACTGGAGCAGGCACGACGGGAGGTCGCCCAGGCCGTCGAGGCCGAACCCAACCAGGTCTTCTTCACCTCGGGCGGGACCGAGGCGGACAACCTGGGCGTCGTCGGGGCGGCCCTGGCCGCGCGGGACCGCGGGGGCGCCATGTGCGCCGTGGTGAGCGCCATCGAGCACAAGGCCATCCTGGCGGCCGCTCACGCCGTCTGTCACCTGGGCGGCCGCGAAGTGATCCTGGGCGTCGACTCCAACGGGATCGTGGACCTGGAGGCGTTGGAGCAGGCGCTCGCCGACTGTCCGGCGGTGGTGTCGATCATGTGGGTGAACAACGAGGTCGGGGTGGTGCAGCCGGTCCAGGAGGTCGCGGCCCGCTGCCAGGCAGCCAAGGCCTTCTTCCATACCGATGCGGTGCAGGCGTTCGGCAAGCTCCCGGTGTCCATGCGGGATCTGCCGTGTACCCTGCTCACCCTGTCCGGGCACAAGATCGGGGCGCCCAAGGGCATCGGCGCCCTCGTGGTGCGCGACCGGAAGGCCGTCGAGGCGATCATTCACGGCGGTGGACAGCAGTACGGGATCCGCCCGGGAACCGAGAATGTGGCCGGCGCCGTCGCCATGGGTCGCGCGGCCGCCCTGGCCAGAGAGGAGCAGGCGGAGGAGGGCGCACGTTTGCAATTGCTGCGAGACGATCTGGCGGACCGGCTCAAGACCCGGGTGCCCGAGCTGGTGGTCAATGGGGAGACGACCCAACGCGCCCCGCACATCCTCAACGTCTCTGTCGCCGGGGCGGACAGCGAAGCCCTGCTGATGCACCTCGACCTCGCGGGGGTGGCCGCGTCGAGCGGATCGGCCTGCTCCACCGGCGCGGTTGAGCCTTCCCACGTCCTCACGGCCATGGGTGTGCCCCGGGAGCTGGCGCTCGGGGCCATCCGGTTCAGCCTCGGCCGGGAGTCGACGCCGGCGGACGTCGAGCGGGTCGCCGAGGTCATGCCCGGCGTGGTCGCCAAGGTTCGCCGGCTCGCGGGAGTGCTCGGCCGTGTCTGAGCGGGTGCTGGTGGCGATGTCGGGCGGGGTGGACAGCTCGGTGGCGGCCGCGCGCCTGGTCGAGCAGGGGTATGAGGTCGTCGGCGCTACCATGAAGCTCTTTTGCTACGGCGACTCGGTGCCGGACCGCCCCTGCTGCTCGCTCGATTCCATCAACGACGCGCGCGACGTGGCCCACGCGCTGGGCGTCCCGCACTACGTGCTCAATCTGGAGGACCGGTTCGACCTGCACGTGATCCAGAATTTCGTGAGCGAGTACAGTAGGGGACGCACCCCGATCCCCTGTGTGCGGTGCAACTCCTTCACCAAGTTCCGCGACCTGCTGGCCCACGCGGACGCGCTCGAATGCGCCTACATCGCCACGGGCCACTACGCTGTCGCCCGGCACGGCGCGCTCTACCGGGGCAGCGACTCCCGGAAGGACCAGAGCTACTTTCTGTGGGGCATCGACCGGGCGGTGGTCGCCCGGATGCTGACTCCGGTGGGGGAGCTGTCCAAGGCGGAGACCCGCGACTACGCCCGCCGGCTGGGGCTCACCACGGCGGAGAAGCCGGAATCGGTGGAGATCTGCTTCGTCCCCGACGACGACTACGCGGCCGTACTCGAGCGCCAGCTCCCGGCCGACGCCCCGGCCCTCGCTCCCGGTCCGCTGGTGACGACCACGGGCGAGGTCGTGGGCGAGCACCGGGGCTACGCCCGCTACACCATCGGCCAGCGAAAGGGGCTGCCCGGGGGATTCGCCGGGCCGCGGTACGTCGTTGCCATCCGGCCGGAGCGCCGGGAGGTGGTGGTGGGCACGGAGGAGGAGCTGGCCGGGCACCGGGTGCGGCTGGAGGAGCTCAACTGGCTGGCGGACGAGCTTGAGCCGGGCGAGCCCTGCGCGGTCCAGGTCCGCTATCGGGCCCGCCCGGTGCCGGCCACCGTGCTCGACCGGGGAGCGGAGTCGCTCGATCTCGCGCTGGCTGTCCCGGTCCGGGCGATCACGCCCGGGCAATCCGGCGTGCTCTATCAGACCGACGGCCGCGTACTCGGCGGCGGCGTCATTGCCTAGGTCCCCCCGGCCACGAGCTCCTATGCGCTCGCTACTGCTGCATTGGGCCTTCAACGCCGCCGCGCTCTGGGTGGCGGCACATTTCATCTCGGGCCTCGACTTCTCCGGTGGCCCGCTGAATCTCTTTCTGGTGGCGGCGGTCTTCGGTGTGGTGAACAGCCTGCTCCGGCCGCTGCTCACCGTCCTCACCTGCCCACTGATCATCCTGACGCTGGGCCTCTTCACCCTGGTGATCAACGCGGTCATGCTGCTGATCACCGGCTGGCTCTCGGAGCGGTGGGACCTGGGATTCCGCGTGGCCGGCTTCTGGCCAGCGTTCTGGGGAGGTCTGGTGGTGGGGATCGTGAGCTTCGTGCTCTCGATGCTCGTCTCCTCGGCCCCCGAGGAGCGCTGACTCAGGCCGGTGTTACGCTCCTGTTACATTCAGCTGTCCCCGCATGGTCGGCGGTCTGTACATTACGCGCGTGACCGACCTACTCCGACCCACCCCCCGGGTCCTGCTCGAAGACCTGCACGATCCATCGCTGTATCTGAACCGTGAGCTCTCCTGGCTCGAGTTCAACCGCCGGGTCCTGCACGAGGCGCTCGACCCGCGTACGCCGCTGCTGGAACGGCTCAAGTTCCTGGCCATCTTCAGCAGCAACCTGGACGAGTTCTTTCAAGTGCGCGTGGCCGGCCTCAAGCAGCAGCTCGCCGCGGGGATCGTGGAGCGGACGGCCGATGGAATGACGCCGGAAGACCAGCTCCGCAGCATCTGCGCCGTCGTCCGTGAGCTGGTCGATCAGCACCGCCGGGCCCTGGAGGAAGAGGTGCTGCCCGCCCTCGCCACCCACGAGCTCACGCTGCACCAGACCCTGGCGGAGCTTTCCCCGGCGGACCGCACCCACCTCGACACCTACTTCCACGCCAACGTCTTTCCAGTGCTGACCCCGCTGGCGGTGGATCCCGGACAACCGTTTCCCTACATCTCGAATCTGAGCCTCTCGCTCGCCGTGGTATTGCGGGGCAGCGACGGCGAGGAACACTTCGCCCGGGTGAAGGTGCCGAAGATCCTGCCGCGGTGGGTCCCGCTGCCCACCGCCAACCACTTCATCCCGCTCGAAGTGGTGATCGGCGCGAATCTCGAGTCGCTCTTCCCCGGCGTCGAGATCCTGGGTTGCTACACCTTCCGCATCACCCGCAATACCGACCTTCAGATCGACAACGGCGACGAGGCCGAGGACCTGCTGAGCCTGATTCAGGAGGAGGTCCGCAACCGGCGCTTTGCCGAGGTGGTGCGCATCGAGGTGCATGCCTCCATGCCGCAATCGCTGCGCGAGCTGCTGCTCATGGAGTTCAGCGAGCAGCAGGAGCCTCCTGCCCGCCCGCTCACGCCGGAGGATCTCTACGAGGTGCGCGGGCTGATCGACACGGCCGACCTGCTTTCGCTGTCGGGCCTCGACTTCCCGGCGCTGAAGGACCCGATCTTCCATCCCGCCACGCCCCCGCGGTTGGCGAGCGCGCGCAACATCTTCGACGTCATCCGTGAAGGCGACATCCTGCTGCACCATCCCTACGACAGCTTCGCCAACACCGTCGAACGCTTCATTCAGACCGCCGCGGAGGATCCGGACGTCCTCGCGATCAAGCTCACCCTCTATCGCACCGGGGGCGACTCCAGCATCGCGCGGCTGCTGGCGCAAGCCGCCGAGCGGGGGAAGCAGGTCGCCGTGCTCATCGAGCTGCAGGCCCGCTTCGACGAGGAGAACAACATCATCTGGGCCCAGCGGCTGGAAGACGTCGGGGTCCACGTGAGCTACGGAGTGGCCGGCCTCAAGACCCACGCGAAAGTGATGCTGGTGGTCCGGCGCGAGGGCGACACGATGCGCCGGTATCTGCATACCGGCACCGGCAACTACAACCCCAAGACCGCGCGGCTCTACACCGACTTCGGGCTGCTCACCGCCAGCGCCGAGCTCGGTGCCGACCTCACCGACCTCTTCAACGTGCTGACCGGCTTCGCCTCGCCCGCGGGATACCGGAAGCTGGTGGTAGCGCCACGGGGAATGCGCGAGCGGTTCCTGGCGATGATCGCTCGGGAGGTCGAGCACCGCCACGCCGGGCGGCCGGCGCACATCATGGCCAAAATGAACGCGCTGGTGGATCCGGACATCATCGCCGCGCTGTACGAGGCGTCCCGGGCGCAGGTGCCGATCGATCTGATCGTACGGGGGATCTGCTGCCTCCGGCCCGGCCTGCCGGAGCTGAGCGAAACCATCCGGGTCATCAGCCTCGTCGGCCGGTTTCTGGAGCACTCCCGGGCATTCTACTTCCTCAACGGCGGGGACGAGGAGGTCTACATCGGCTCCGCCGACTGGATGCCGCGCAACCTGGATCGCCGGATCGAGGCGGTGACCCCGATCGAGGATCCGGCCCACCGGCAGGCCCTCCGCGACCTGCTGCGGCTCATGTGGCTGGACAACCGCCAGGCCTGGGAGCTCCGCTCGGATGGGAGCTATGAACAACGTCGCCCGCTGGGCGACGAACCCGAGCGGGCGACCCACCGCGTGCTGCTCGAGCGGCTGAGGTCAGTAGGGTAGACCCGCCGAGTCGGCGAACTTTTTGAGCAGCTCCTGCTGCTCCGAGGTGAGCTCGCTGGGAATCGTCACCTGTACCGCCACCAGTTGATCGCCCCGCCTCCCATTCTTTTCGATTCCCTGTCCCTTGATCCGAAATTTCCGACCGGGCTGCGTTCCCGCCGGGATCCGCAGCATCACCTTCTTTCCGTCCAGCGTTCGCACCCGAAGCCGAGTGCCCAGGGCCGCCTGCACCATGTTGATGGGAACCTCGCAGACGATGTCGAGCCCGTCGCGATGGAAGAAGCGGTCCGGCTGGACCTGAAAGGTCACCAGCAGATCTCCCGGCGGCGCGCCAGGACGGCTGGTCTCGCCCTGTCCCCGCAGACGCACTCGCGAGCCGTCCTCGGTGCCCGGGGGCACGGTGATGACGATGCTGCGCTCGCTCCGGACCTCACCCGCGCCGTGGCAGGTGGGGCACGGCTCCGAGGGGATCCGCCCACGGCCGCGACACTGGGGACAGGGACGATTGACCGCGAATCCGCCCTGGCCGAACGAGATGGTTCCGCGACCGTTGCACTCGGGACAGGTGGACCAGGTGGCGCCGGGCGCTCCGCCGCTCCCGGTGCAGGTCGGGCATGGCTCGGTGACGGACAAGGTCACCGGCACCCGGCCACCGAGCATCGCCACGCGGAACGGCACCTCGACCACGGTCTCCAGCGCCTCGGCGCGAGGCTCCTCCCGCCGGCCCCGCCCGAAGATCGACGAGAAGATGTCGCCGAGCCCGCCGAAATCGCCGAACTCGATTCCGCTGGTGTCGAAGTCCCCCGGTGCCGCTCCGCCCGGCCGGGCCCCGGCGCCCGCCCGCGGACCACGGGCCACGCCGTCGAACGCCCCCAGGCGACGCATCTGGTCGTACTGCTTCCGCTTTTCGGTGTCCGACAGGACGCTGTGCGCCTCGGAGATCTCCTTGAAGCGCTCGCCCGCCTTCGGGTTGTTCGGGTTGGCGTCCGGGTGATACTGCTTCGCCAGCCGGCGGTAGGCCTTCTTGATATCTCCCTGACTGGCGGAGTCGGGAACCCCGAGGACCTGGTAGAAGTCCTTCGCGGCCACGTTATGCCTGTCCCTGCTCGGAGTAGACCTGAACGCGCGCGGGGCGCACGAGCGTTCCCTTGAAGCGGTAGCCGGCCTGGAAGGTCGCGCTCACCTGGTGGTCCTGAGCCGGGGTCGGGGGGGGAATCGTGGAGACGGCCTCGTGCAGGCTGGGATCGAACGGCTGTCCGACGGGGTCGATGCGCTCGAGCCCGGCGGCGGAGAGCTCCTTGTCCAGCTTTCGCGTCACCAGCTCGACGGCATGACGGAGCGCATCGGGCGTGGCGTTGCCCATGTCCCGACTGAGGCGATCCATGTCATCGAGGACGTCGAGGAGCCGACTTACGAGCGCGGCCTGGGCCCGGTCGGTGAGCTCGGCTCGCTCCCGTGCAACGCGCTTCCGGTAGTTGTCGAACTCGGCCGCAAGCCTCAGGTGCTGCTCTCGCACTCCCTCGAGCTGCGACTCCAGCCGCCGCACGGCCTCTGCCTGGGGCTCCACCGGCAGACCGCCGACGCCACCGCCGACGGCCGATTGGCTCTCTTCCTGACGGGACGGCTCGGCTGACATATCGGTCGAGGCCAGCTCGGCGCCGTCGGCGCTGGGCCCCTTGATGGCCTCCTGCTCGGCCACATCGTCCCTTCTAACTCTTCGATTGTCAGTCACTTGCGCCGTCACCTCGAGCAGAATGGACAGGGGATAATAGCACCTCGCGTGCCATTCTGGGTAGCCAGAGTGGCAGGAGATAGCCGTCAGTGGGGAAGGGATGTGTAGAGCAGAAAGAGCGCCCCCTGCGCGGCACGAGCCCGGATATCGTGCCGGCTCCCGCCAAGAACCGACTTGCGCGTCTCGACCGCGTCGCCCAGCGCGACGGCGAGCCAGATGGTGCCGACCGGCTTCGACTCGCTGCCGCCGCCGGGGCCGGCGATACCGGTGACCGCCACGGCCGCGTCCACCGCGAGCCGGCTCAGGGCCCCAGCGGCCATGGCCCTGGCCACGGCCTCGCTGACCGCACCCTCGGCCGCGATCAGCTCGGAGGGCACGCCGAGAAGAGAGGACTTGAGATCGTTGTGGTAGCAGACCACGGCGCCCATGAACACATCCGAGCTGCCGGGCACCTCGGTCAGGCGACCGCCCACCAGGCCGCCGGTGCACGACTCGGCGGTGCCGAGGCGGAGTCCTTTCGCCCGGGCCCGATCGAGCACCAGAGCGGCCAGATCGGCATCGTCCTCGCCGTAGATGACGTCATCGGCGCGACTGCGAATGAGGCCGGCCGCGATGCGCAGCCGCCGCTCCGCATCGTCGGGGCCGAGCTGCCACGCACTCAGCCGAAGATCGACGCCCTCGAGCCCGGGCAGATACGCCAGGGTCAAGGGGGCTATCTCCCGCTCGATGTCACCCATTCGCTCGGCCAGCGTCGACTCGGGGATGCCGGTGGTTCGGAGGGAGAGCGAGCGGATCACCGCGCCATCGCTCCGCCCGGCGAGGCGAGGCACGACTTCGTGCTGCAGCAGCCTCCGCATCTCGAACGGGACGCCGGGGAGCATGATGACGAGCCCAACGCCGTTCCGCGGGCTCTCTGCGTAGGGGCGCTCGAGCCAGAGTCCCGGCGCCGTGCCCCAGCGGTTCCGTAGGATCGTCGCGCCGACCGGCACCTCGGCCTGGCAGCGGTTGCTCGCGGCCGGGGTGCGCTGGAACCGCGCGTAGCGCGCGAGCACATCGGCCCAGACGCTCTCGTCGAACTCGAGCGGCAGGTCCAGCAGCTCGGCCACTACCCGCTTGGTTATGTCGTCGCGGGTCGGTCCCAGCCCGCCGGTCGTGAGCACGGCGCCGGTCCGGCCGAGCGCGGCTTGGACCGCATCCCGGATGTGGTCCGGACGGTCCGCCACCGCGGTTCGGCGCACCACACGCACGCCCTCCGCCGCGAGTGCCTGGGCGATCTCCGCGCCGTTGGTGTCGACGGTGAAGCCGAGCAGCAGCTCGGTGCCGATGGTGACGAGCTCGAGGTCCATGGTGGCGGCTGGGTCGACATGGTGCTACCGCGCCCGGTCGGTGAAGAGCGCGCGGTTGCGGTAGAGGTAGAGTGCGAAGGAGTAGACGGTGAGCAGAGCGGCCACGGCGAGCGTCACCGCCACGAATCCGCCGTGGAACTCGTTCCAGTATCCCGCGAAGCGGCTGTGCTCCCACCCCATCGGCTTCCGCGCGTCACGGAAGGCGAACCACAGGATCACGGCCCCGACGAAGATATTTTGAATGGTGGTCTTGAGCTTCCCCGCTCCGGCCGCCGGGATCACCACGCCGCGGCGGCTGGCCCACCAGCGGAAGGCCGTCATCGCCACCTCGCGTCCGATGAGCAGCAGGCAGACCCAGAGGGGAATGCTGCCCCACAGCGGGATGTCGTAGAGGTCGTGGCGCTGGCGGGAGATCCAGTAGATCGGAATGAGCGTGGCGAAGAGCAGCAGCTTGTCGGCGATCGGATCGAGCAGCTTGCCGAGGTCGGTAACCTGATTCCGGGTCCGGGCGAGGTGGCCATCGTAGACGTCACTCACCGCGGCGACCACGAACACGATGAAGGCGATCAGCTTGGGCCAGTAGCCCTCGATGAACGGGAGGAGGGCGATGACCGGCGTGAAGCAGATCCGGACCAGGGTGATGATGTTGGGCAGGGTCCACATGATGACCACTTACCCCAGGGTCTTGACGACGTTCTTGCTGATTGCCTTGAGGGTGTCGAAGACGCCCTCACCGGTCAGGGCCACCGCCTCGAAGTAGGGCGCCCGCTCTATCCACTGGCCATCGAGCTGGCTGACGAGAAACTCGGACTCGTGGTTGGGGTCAGGCAGCGGCCGCTGCCTGCTGGGATCGTCCACCGGCCATCCGGGGTTGAGCGACGCCTGCAATTCGGCGACCGGCGCCGCGTTGGGGAGATCGCGCTTGTTGTACTGGATGGCGAAGGGAATCCTGGTCAGGTCGTAGCCGTGCTGGGTCATGTTCTCGTACAGGTTCTGCATCGCCTCGATGTTCGCATCCATCCGCTCGATCTGGCTGTCCGCGACGAAGACCACCCCATCCACCCCCTTGAGGATCAGCTTCCGCGAGGCGTTGTAGTAGACCTGCCCCGGCACGGTATAGAGATGGAATTTGACCTTGAACCCGCGGATGGTGCCGAGATCGACCGGCAGGAAGTCGAAGAACAGCGTGCGCTCGGTCTCGGTGGCGAGGGAGATCATCTTGCCCCGTGCGGCGGGCGCCACCTTGTTGTAGACGAACTCGAGATTGGTAGTCTTGCCGCCCAGCCCGGGACCGTAGTAGACCAGCTTACAGTTGATCTCGCGTGAGGCGTAGTTGATCATCGACATGCGCTGCCGTCCCCCTCAGGCCCCGAAGAGTTTGTCGATCTCGTCTTCCGCCTCGCCGAGGAACCCGGACTCCACCCCCGGCGCGCTCGTGCCGTCCCGATTGAACATGTCGGTGAACACCTGGTTCAGCTGCCCCACCGCGGCCTTGACCCGCAGCTTCACCAGGCCGAGCGTGGTGCGGTTGTCGAAGAGCACGACCAGGATGACTCGCCGGGCCACGTCCGCCAGGTACATCGACTCCCGTTCCCCCTGATGGAACAGGGCCCCGAACTCGGGCTCACCCAGCATGCGCGCGAGCTGATCGTTGGCGCTGAAGTCGGCCGCCGTGAGCGACGCGAAGGCGGTGGCGTCGAACGCCGGGGCCTCGCCCACCGTGGCCACCATCTGTCCGGTGCGATCGACGATGAGCGCGGTGCGGGCGTTGGATTCGCCGAGGAAGCCGTTCAGGATCGTCTGGATCAGCCGGAAGTCATCCTCCCGGAAGGTCCAGCTGGAGGCTCCGCTCATCGGCCCTGCCTCATGCGAGAGTCGCTTCCAACCGGCGGACGATCGCCTCCGCCCGACGGCGCAACGCCGGCTGCCGCTCCCAGGAGAGGTAGTCCCGAAGCAGCCGGACCGTCTCGACTCCCGACTGCCCGGCCAGAAACCCCAGCGCCGCCATGCGACGGCGCGGGCGGGGACTGAACAGATCCCGCCGGTGGAACGCGAACCGGCGCTGGGCCAGAAGCCAGCCAGTGGCGGCCCCGGCCGCCACGCCCGAGGCGAAGAGCCATCCGCGCGACCGCATCAGGTCACCTCCTGACGGGCCAGCAGCGCGTGTGCCAGGGTGACGCCGTCGACGTACTCCAGGTCGCCACCCATCGGCAGGCCGCGCGCAAGCCGGGTTACCCGAACGCCCTTGCCGGCGAGGAGCTGCTGGATGTAGGTGGCGGTGACCTCGCCCTCCATGGAGGGGTTGGTCGCCAGGATGACCTCCCGGATGCCTTCCTCGCGCACCCGAATCACCAGGCGATCCAATCGGAGCGCCTCGGGGCCGATCCCGTCGAGAGGCGAAATCCGGCCGCCGAGCACGTGGTACCGCCCCCGAAAGTCGGTGGAGCGATCGACCACCGCCACGGTGGACGCCTCCTCGACCACGCAGACGACCGCCGCGTCGCGCCGAGGGTCGCGGCAGATGCCGCACGGCTGCTCCTCGGTGAGGTTGCCGCACTGGTCGCACGCCCGAACCCGCTCGGTCACGGCGACCAGTGCCGAGGCCAGTCGGGCCGCCTGTTCGGAAGGTTGCTGCAGCAGATGAAAGGTGAGCCGTTGGGCCGTCTTACGACCGATCCCGGGCAGCCTGGCAAGCTCGGTGATCAGCTCCTCGATGGCACTCACCGGTCAGGCGGGCGGCGCGAAGGGAAGCTGCGGGACCTTCCGCATTTCGGCCTGAAGCAGCTCCGCCGCGCGCCGCTGCGCCTCGGCCACCGCCGTGAGGACGAGGTCGCTCAGGAACTCGGCGTCGTGATCCTCGAAGACCGCCGGGTCGATGTGGACCGCTCGCACCGTGCCCTGGCCGTCGGCCGTGACCGTGACCATGCCGCCCCCCGAGGAGGTCTCGAGCGTGCGTTTGGCCAGTTCGGTCTGCAGCTGCTGAAGCCGGCCCTGCATCTGCTGGCCGAGCTGGAAGAGCTGCTGGAAGTCTGCCATGCTATCGGGTAGTCCTGCCATGTCCGCGCAAAGTAGGGGTGAGGGAGAGCGCCTGCAAGCTGGCCCCGGGCACGGGCGGAGGCTCAGTCCACGATCTCTAAATCTAACGCATCGGCCGCCGTGTCGAGGGCAGGATCCTTGGCGCGAAAGCCCCGGAGACGGTCCGCCTTGAGGCTGGCCTCCGATGGGGCCCGCGCTGGCCGGGCCGGGGCGTCACCAGAGGTGGCCGGGGCGACGCGCAGTCTGAGCGGTCGGCCGCTGACGCGCTGCAGCACCTCCTCGACGACTCTCGCCTGCGCCTGCAGCGGCTCGGCGAACATTCCGTGTGCTTCGCCGAGCGACACCGTGAGCCAGGGCGGGTCGAGCGCGAGCGGCGTGGCGTTGGCCAGCGCCTCGCCAAGGAAGCGACTCCGGGCTCGCACTTCGGCCACGACGGCCTCCCAGGACTGCCGCAGCTGCTCCAGCTCGGCCGAACCCTCCGGAACCGGCGGTCGGACCGGCGCGACGGCGGCCGGCCCCGCCCTCTTGCCTCCACGCACTGCGGTCGGCAAGGCCCGCTCCGGTGCGCCAGGCCCGCCGCCGCCGGAATGGGAGGCGAGGACCTGGGCCAGATCGACGATGCGGTCCATCATGGCCCACCGGAGCAGCAGCGTCTCCACCACCAGTCGAGGGTTCACGCTGCGGCGAATCGAGGTCTCGCTCTCGGTGAGCAGTCGGAGCATGCGGAGGACGTCTCCCGGCTCCAGCCGGTCACGAAACTCCCGGAGCGTGGCGCGCATCGCCTCGGTGAGCCCCTCGGGCTCCTGGCCCAGCTGAAGCATGAGCAGGGCCCGGAGCGCCTCCCCCGCCCCGGACATGAACTCCGCCAGATCGGCGCCGGCATTGGTGAGCCGGTCGATCAGCGGAAACACTCCGGCCGGCCGCCGCTCGGCGAGGAGGCCGAGCACCTCGGCGTAGAGCTCATCGCCCACCAGGCCGAGCACCTCCCGCACCCGTTGGGCGGTGACCGCACCCTCGCCGAAGCTGAGACACTGGTCCAGCACCGAGAGGGCGTCGCGCATGCCGCCATCGGCGTGGCGCGCGATGAGGGTGAGCGCGTCCTCGTCGGCCTCGATCCGCTCGACGTCGAGCACCTGGCGCAGGCGCTCCCGAATCGCGGTCGGCCCGATGCGGCGGAAGTCGAACCGCTGGAGCCGGGACAGCACCGGGGCCGCCGCCGCGGCGATCTTCTGCGGCTCGGTCGTGGCGAAGACGAAGACCACCCCCGGCGGCGGCTCCTCCAGGATCTTGAGCAGCGCGTTCCAGGCCTCCCGGGTCAGCATGTGGGCCTCGTCCACGATGTAGACCTTGAAGCGGCCTTCCTGCGAGGCGGCGTACATGGCGCGCTCGCGCAGATCACGCGCGTCGTCCACCCCGCGGTTGCTGGCCGCGTCGATCTCGACCACGTCCAGATTGGCGGATCCGTTCCACACCCGGAGGCAGTTCTCGCATTCTCCGCAGGGATCGCCGGAGGGCTGGCGGTTGGGGCAGTTGAGCGCCATGGCCAGGATGCGGGCGGCGGTGGTCTTTCCCACCCCGCGCGGCCCGGTGAGGAGATAGCCGTGGCCGACCCGTCCTCGGGCGACGGCACCACTGAGAACGGCGGCCACGTGGTCCTGGACCAGGAGGTCGGCGAAGCGCTTCGGACGGTAGCGACGGGCGAGGGCGATGGTCATTGGCGGAGGGAAAAGAAAAGTGCCTCAGGCTCCCCGAAGCGACACCGGGCATCGCTTAGCGCTGCTACCGGCGAGGTCCTGACGCGGTTCACGCGCCGGCGCCCTTCGGACCTGAGGCACCAGCAATATACAGCCGAAGGCCCCCGGAGGGAACTCTCAGCCGAGAATGGTGCGCTGGCGCTGCTGCATGGCGCGGAGCTCCCAGGTCTCCGCGACGACTGCACCGAGCAGGAAGACGATGGCGGTGTAGTAGACCCAGAGCACGAACAGCACGGTGGCGCCGATGCTGGCGTCGCCCATGTGTCCCTCGAGCGAGGCGAAGTGGGCGAGGTACAGGCCGTAGAGCCGCTTCGCCACCTCGAACAGCACGGCCGTGAAGGTCGATGCGAGCAGAGCCGTCCTCCAGGGCATGCGCCGCACCGAGGCGTATCGGTAGGTGACATAGAAGAGCGAGATCGAGAAGACGAACGCCAGCAGCTCGCCCGCCAGCCGGCCCAGCGTGGAGACGAAAAAGGCGAACTGCGGCACCCGTGCGGCGCCCCGTGCCCAGAGGATCGCCAGGCCGGTGGTGAGCACGGTATTGGCCAGGAAGAGAACGACCGTCAGCACCACCATGCTGGCATCACGCAGCTTTCCCTGCAGCCAGAGCACCAGGAAGTTGCGGCGCGGGGGCGGCCGGACCGACACGTCGAAGATGTCGTTGAGCGAAGTCCGCACCCCGGCGAAGAGCCGGGTGCTGAACCAGATGAAGGCCGGTACCGCGTAGAGGGAGAGGCGCCCGCGGTTCCGCGCGATGCCGATGAGGAGACCCTCGACGATGGCGAACGGATCGTGGCCTGGCTCCGACGAGTGCGGCGGAAAGAAGCGGTGGAAGAGACTGGTAGGCTCCACGGCCGGCCCGCCGGAGACCGCCTGCACCAGGTGGGTCAGTCCGATCAGCAGGAGCACCACGAGGGGAATGGCGGCCAGCAGCGCGTCGAAGGTGAGCGCGCTGGCGAGAAAGGGAATGTTGTCCTCGTCGGCGGCCTGCAGGGTGCGGCGAAGGAAGCCGGCGGGGGACCGATGCCACCCGCCGGACCGCACCCCGCTCAGGCGAGCGGCTCCTCGAGGTCGCCGACCGCCCGGCGGCGGGCGCGGGCCTCCGACAAGCGGCGCTCGAGCTCTTCCCGCGCCGAGGCGCCGCCGGCGCGGGGACGTACGGCGGGCAGATCGTCCGGCTCGTCGAGCCCGTCCTCCTCCTCCTCCTCCTCGTCGTCCAGGTCGGCCAGCGCCTCTCTGCCGCTGCCGAATTGCTGTGCCAGCTCGTCGAGCTTCTCCTCGGTCATCGCCCGCAGCTTCCACAGCCGGCGCTGCAGATGCCGGCGAGTCTCCTCACCGCTGCGCGGCGCATAGAGCAGCGCCAGCCCGGCGCCGAGCACGGCGCCCCAGAAGAGCCACTTGGCCGACGAGTCGCCCGAGCGCTCCAGGTACACCACCTCACGGTTTTGCTTGCGACGTGCCATGCGAATCTCCCTATTCCCCGGCGTCGGGGTCGTCGGCCGCGGCGACCAGCACGGGCTTGAGGGCCGCGTGGTGCTGCACCGGGGCCTGGACGAAGCGAGTGACGTCCTTCTCCGTCCCGTTCACGTTGAGCTGCTCGAAGAGGAATGCGAACATGCGCTCGAGGTCGGCCGCGACGGCGCCCCGGATGTCCTCGGGCAACGACCAGAACTCCCGCTTGAACGGCCCGATGGCCTTCTTCCGGGCCTTGTAGTAGAACTGCTCGTTGGTGTCACCACTCTTCCGCTCAGCCGCCGCGTTCTCGTCCACCCAGCGGCGCAACCGGTCCCGCAGCTCGCCGGGCAGCCGGGGGTGATCGAAGACGATGTTCTGGAAGTTGGTGGCGAGGTGGATCTCGGCGGTTTCGATGCGGGGGAAGTTGCCGAAGGCGTTGGACGGGAGTGTGCTGGCGCCGTGCTGGACCGCGCCGGCCAGCTCGTAGTCCTCGCGGGCCGACTTGGAGAGCGCCGCCAGGGCCTGGAGATCGATCTTCACATCGGCCATCGAGCCGTCGGGCAGCACCACGCCGCCATGGGAGGTGCCGGTCTGCACCGAGATCTTGCTGATCCCCTCGCCGGTGCCGAGGGCGGCCAGGCTCCGGCCATAGCCCCGCATGAAGGCATGGAGCTCCTCGACGGTGCTGTTCTTCATCCCCACCTCGCCGATCTCGGCGCCGACCGAGGCGGTCACTCCCGGGGGCTCGTGGGCCCGGATGAAGGTCGTGATCTCCGCCGCCCGCTCGTAGTTGAGTCGTTGCTGCTCCTCCAGCGTGGCCTGGGAGAGATCGACCAGGGTGGAGGTGTCGACGTCGATATTGTAGAAGCCGGCGCCGATCTCCTCCGCGATGAGCTTCTTCACCTCGCCGATCTCACCCTCCGGATCGGCCGAGTATTTCTTCTGGTTGACCTGACAGTGATCGCCCTGGATGAAGAGCGGGAGGACGTAGCCCTCGCGGAGGGCCGCGCCGATCAGGACCGACAGGTACTCGGCGGGCCGCTGGTCGGTGTAGGCGATCTCGGAGCGGGCGATCTCCAGCAAGATGGCGCCCGCCCGTCCGGCCCGGGCGGCGCGGAAGATCGCGCGGGCGGTGTCGTAGGTCAGCATGCGGACATTGATGGCGGGGACGGTGAACCCGCTCACCTCACCGCGACCGCGCGCCAGGTAGAGGCTATTGATGGATGCGGGCCGCGCGCCGGTCACCTGCCCCAGCTCCCACAGGAGCCAGCGCGCCGCCTCCCGCTCCTCGGCCAGACCGAAGACCGCCTGCCAGACGAGACGGTCGGTCGAGGGCGACCGGAGCTGGGCGGGATCCCGCACGGTGACCCCGCCGGGGAGCAGCGCGACCGCCCCGGCGTACAACTCCACCGCCCGCTGGATTTCGTCAGCCATGTGCCGTGCGTTCTCCTTCCGGCCGGAGGCCTGCGACCGTTGGACAAAGGTAGGCCCCGGCTCTGGGACCGTCAAACGGTTGCCCACGAGGCCAGTGCCCGAGCAGGGTGGCGGTCAGGTCTCGTCTGCCGTGCCGGGCACCACCGGCGGCGGGGCTTGGTGCCCGGGCCGGCCCATGGCGGCGTAGGTGAGACGCTTGCCCAGCTCGACGCCGGGTTGATCGAAGGGGTCGATGCCATACCAGACACCGGCATAGCCGGTGGCGAGCTGGAAGAACATGATCGCCTCGCCCACGCTGGCCGGGCTCAGGTCGGGCAGACGAAGGGTGCAACTCATCCGCCCCATTTGCCCCAGCGCCGACGCCGTCGCCTCGTATTCGGCGCGCAGCAGCTCGCCCAAGGTGTGCCCCGGCAGGTAGGCCAGGTCCGGTGGCAGGGACGGCGGTGCTCCAGCGTCGGGTGCGGCGGGCCCGGGGATACGGACGTCCTCCCCCAGGTCGTCCACTGTGACGAAGGTGATCACCTTGTCGAAGGGGCCTTCCATGAAGAGCTGAACCTGACTGTGCTGGTCGGTGGCCCCGACCGCGGCCACCGGCGTCGGGCCGGTATACACCGTCCGGCCCCCTCGATCGACTCGCTTTCCCAGGCTCTCGGCCCAGAGCTGCCGGTACCATTCGGCGAACTCGCGGAGCCGGTCGGTGTAGGGCATCAGCACGTTGACCCGGGCGCCGATGGCGGTATCGGCGGCCCAGTGGAGCGCGGCGTAGAGCGCAGGCGGATTCCGGAGCAGGTCGCCGGTGTCGCCGCCCCCGCGCGCGCGCTCCGCGCCCGCGAGAAGGGCCTCGATGTCGATCCCGGCCAGCGCCGCGGGCAGGAGACCGACCGGCGAGAGCACGCTGAAGCGCCCGCCCACGGCCGGGGGCACGCTGAGCGTCGCGATGCCATCGGTCCGTGCGATCTCCCGCAGCGCGCCGCGCGCCGGATCGGTGGTGAAGACGAGATGGCGGTACGCCGCCGCGCCCAACGCCTGGTCCAGCCAGGCGCGCACCACCAGATACTGGGCCATCGTCTCCGCGGTGCCGCCCGACTTGCTGATCACGTTCACCAGCACGCGGCGAGGATCGATCCGCCGGAGCGCGGCGGCGACGGTGGTGGGATCGATGTTGTCCAGCACGGTGACCCGAGGGAAGAACTCGCGTCCCTCATCGTCCCATTCGTTCCAGGCGGGGCGGCGCAGGGCATTGAGCAAGGCTTTCGTCCCCAGCGCGGAGCCCCCGATGCCGAGCACCAGGACGTGATCGTGCGCCTGACCCAGGCCCTCGGCGAAGCGGGTGATCTCACGGACGGCCTCCGGCTGGCGCACCAGATCATAGAAGCCGTACTCTCCGGCCGCCCGGCGGCGATGGACCTCGTCCTGCACTGCCCCGAAGCGACCGGCCAGCTCCGCCAGGCGGGTACGCGGGAGGCCGTGGCCCCCATCGAGTCCATCCTGCAGCATGCGAGCGTACGCGAGCTTGATCACGGAACCTCCACCGACAGGCCGTCGAAGGCTGGCATGATGCCCTCGGGCAGCTGCTCGGCCAGCGCCGCGTGACCGGTCTCGTGGGTGAGGTGGGTGAGATAGGTGCGCCGGGCGCCGAGGGACAGGGCCGTCTGCACGGCCTCGGGAATGCTGAGGTGAGTCGGATGGGAGCGCCACCAGAGCGCGTTGAGCACCAGGACATCGAGACCGCGCAGGCTCTGGCGCTGCGCCTCGGGAATCGACTTCACGTCGGTGATGTAGGCCAGCGACCCGACGCGATAGCCGAACACTCGGAGGTGGCCGTGATCGAACGCGAGGGGCAGCACCTCGACGCCCGCGATGCTGACCGGTCGGCCCGGCTCCAGCGCGTGCATCTCGAGGGTCGGCTTGGAGGTCCCTTCGTAGGGCCGCACCGCGTCGTCGAAGATGTAGTTGAAGGAGGTGCGCAACCGGTCGAGCGTCTCGGCGGGACCGTAGATGGGAAGCGGTCGGCGCCGACGCACCGAGAAGGTGCGGAGATCGTCGATCCCGTTGATGTGGTCGGCGTGCTCGTGGGTGTAGATCACCGCGTCCACCCGGGAGAGGCCGGCGGCGATGAGCTGGATCCGGAGCTCGGGCGGCGTGTCGATGAGGATGGTGGCGTCGGCGGCTTCCAGGACCGCGCCCGACCGGGTGCGCTTGTCGCGGGGATCGGCGGAACGGCAGACCGCGCAGTCACAGCCGATCTGGGGCACGCCGAACGAGGTCCCCGTGCCCAGAAAGGTGAGGCGCATCCCCTATGCTGCTTCGATCTTGAGGAGGTTGGTAGTCCCGGGCATGTCGAACGGGACTCCGGCGGTGACCACCAGGCGCTCCCCCGGCTGCGCCAGCCCGCGTTGCAGAATCTGCTGTCGGGCGATGCCCAGCATCACCTCGTAATCGGTGGAGTGCTGGGTGAGCGCGGGCGTGACTCCCCAGACCAGGGCGAGCTGCCGGAACGTCTCCGGCTCCGGGGTCGAGGCGAAGATCGGCACGGTGGGACGGCAGGTGGCCACCTTGCGGGCGGTGAACCCACTGCTGGTGAAGCAGACGATGAGTGGGGCCGAGAGCATCTCCGCCGCTGCGCACACGGCGACGGCGATCGCGTCCTCGGTACGCACCGGTCCGCTCTGCGCCTGCCGGTGCTGTGGCAGGAGGACGCCATCGGCGGCGCGGCGGCCCAGCGCGGCGTCGATGGTGACCCCGCGACCCGGGCGCTGCTGCTCCATCTCGCGGGCGATGCGGTCCATGGCGCGCACCGCTTCCAGCGGATAGGCGCCGACCGCGGTCTCCGCGGAGAGCATCACAGCGTCGGTGCCGTCGAGAATCGCGTTGGCGACGTCGGACGCCTCGGCCCGGGTGGGACGGGGCGCCTGCACCATCGACTCCAGCATCTGAGTGGCGGTGATGACCGGCTTGCCGTGCAGCCCGGCCTCCCGGATGATCTGCTTCTGCATCAGGGGGACTTCCTCGAACGGCAGCTCCACACCGAGATCCCCCCGGGCCACCATGATGGCGTCGGACGCGTCGAGGATGCCGCACAAATTCTTGAGGGCAGTGTCCTTCTCGATCTTGGCGATGAGCTTGGTGCCACGGGGGACCAGGGCGCGCAGCTGCTCCATGTCCTCCGGCCGACGCACGAACGAGAGCGCGACATAATCCACGCCGACGGCCACGCCCTGCGCCACATCCTCGAGGTCCTTCTCGGTGAGGGCGGGCGCGCTCACCTCGATGCCGGGCAGATTCATCCCCTTGTGCGACTTGAGCAGGCCACCGTAGTGCACGGTCGCGACCACCCGTCGATCCGCCACCTCGATGACTTCCGTGTTCAGCAGCCCGTCGTCGAGCAGAATCCTGGCGCCGACCCGCACGTCGCTCGCGAGGGCGTCATAGGTGGTGGGAATCTCGCCCGGACCGGCCTCGTCCTCCGGCGCGAAGACGACGCGCTCGCCCGGCTCGAGCCGGAGCGGCTCCGGCAGCGTACCGACCCGGATGCGCGGGCCCTGCACATCGAGCAGCAGGGCCACCGAATCGCGGCGGCCGTCGGTAACCGCCCGGAGCTGCTCGATCCAGCGAGTGCGGATCTGGGGAGTGCCGTGGGACGCGTTGATCCGGACGACATCCACGCCGGCGTCGATCAGGGCCGTCATCTGCTCGGGCTGGTCCCACGCCGGGCCCAGCGTGGCGACGATCTTGGTGCGGCGAACTTGAGTACGAGGCATGGGCTGGAGTCTAATGGCAGCAGGTCACACCTGCATGACCGCCTCGCCGGCGACGACGGTGAGCACCGCGCGACCCGCGCGAAAGGCGTCCCCGCTACCCTGCTCGACCTCCGGCGCGACCCGCCATGCGACCAGGTCGGCGTCCTGGCCCGGCGCGAGCGTGCCGCGCCGATGGCTTACGCCGCCCGCGAGCGCGGCGCCCAGCGTGTAGCACCGGACGACTTGCGCGAAGTCGAGCTTCTCCTCGGGACGCCAGCCGTCGGCGGGCCCGCCAGCATCGCCACGCCGCTCCATGGCGGCATACACCCCTTCGCGGGGATCGATGGAGGCTACCGGCACGTCACTCCCGAACACCATCGGCGTCCGCCGCCGGAGCAACGAGCGAAAGGCGTAAGCGCCGGCCCCGCGCTCACCCCAGTGCCGATCGACCAGGGGAATGTCGGTCAGGAGATGGGCCGGCTGCATCGAGACGACCACACCGGCGGCGGCGGCACGATCCAGATCCTGCGGGTGTACGCACTGGAAGTGCTCGATCCGATGGGGAACCGCCGCCGGCGGCGCGCCAGAGAGGAGATCCAGCGCGCGCCGCACCGCCGCATCGCCGATGGCGTGGATCGTCGCCGCGATCCCGGACTCGGCGGCGGTGTGCACCGCGGCGCGGGCCTCCGCCGCCGTGGTGATGGCCATGCCGCGGTCCCGACTGCCGGTGTACGGATCGAGCATCCACGCGGTCCGGCTCCCCAGACTTCCGTCCAGGAACATCTTGATCCCGCCGATGGTGAGCCACGCCGAGCCGGTTCCGCTTCGAATCCCTCGCGCGACGAGATCGGGCAATGACTCGACTGGCGGGTGGAAGAGCACCCGGAGACGCAGGCGGTGACCGGCCTCGAGCCGGCGGAAGGCGTCGAGCGCCCCGGTTCCTTCGACGTCGTGCACGCCGGTCACGCCGAGCCGGTGCGCTTCGGCTTGGGCCTCTCGTACGGCCTCGTCCAGCACCAGGTCCGGGGGTACGGGGAGATACGGTGTGATGAGCTCGATCGCCCGCTCCAGCAGCAGTCCGGTCGGCTCTCCCGCTGCGTCACGCACGATCCGTCCACCGAAGGGGTCGGGCGTCTCGCGGGTGATGCCCGCCGCCCGCAGCGCGGCGCTGTTTACCCAGGCCGCGTGGACGTCGAGCGAGTCCAGGTAGACGGGCCCGGGCTGGACCGCGTCGAGCGCGTGCCGGTCGGGTGGCGTGGGCCACCCGTTGGCGTCCCACCCTTGACCCTGCACCCAGCCCTGGACCGGGGAGGCGGCTCCGATCTTGGCGAGCGCCGCGTCTCGTGTCCGGGTCGCCGCCAGCTCCACCCTCTGCCGGTTGAGCGCCCACATCGCGAAGTGGGTGTGTCCGTCCACGAAGCCGGGCGTCACCAGAGCGTCGGGCAACTCGAACCGCGCCGTGCCCGCCGGGACCATCTTCGTCACCGCCGCGGCCTCGCCCACGGCTCGAATCCGGCCTGCTTCCCACCAGATCGCGTCGCCGGACACCCCGGGGGCCAGGGTCAGAATTCGGCGTGCCCGGAGGAAACCCGAGCCGGGAGACGGCGCTGAATTCACCGGCGGGTGGTCGACTGGAAGTGCGCTTTCCACATGTTGAAAAGTCTAGGAAGTGAATATCTGGAAGAGCGGGAATACAGGGGAAAACCCTTCACCCATCCCTCAGATATGACTCGAGGTCGATTCTGTAAGTCTTGTGAGGAGGCAACAATCAGTACTGTCATCACAGGTCGATGTTAGAATAGCGACAGTGTCGCCATACGCTCAGTAATTATTCAGATTCGATGATTATGAACATCTTCGACATGGCGAAAGTGCGTTTATTCGCGCCCGGACCCTATCAGCTGCAGGCTGCCGCCCCCGTGGTCGTACTGCGGCCCCACGAAGTGAATCGGCGACGTCTTCAGGGCCGTGGCGAAGTCATCCTTCCCGATGACCCGGAACGAGCCGGCCACCCCCCGGGTCCACACTGGCTGAAGCACCAGTCGACCCCCGGCGGGGCCGCCGCGCGCCGCCGGGGCGGTCCACGCCATCTCCACCTGCCCTGCCGTTCGGCTGCTGTCGGATGAGGCTCGGCCGTCCCAGGTCACTACCGTCTTCCCGACCTGCACCTGGAAGCGGTCTGCGGGGGGCGCGAGGATGGTGTCCTCCTCACCGACGGCTGCCTTCCCGACGACCAGCTTGGCCTGATGGACCTTTGCGCCCGCGACCTTGGCGGAATGGATGAGGCGCCCATTGTTGCTCAAGACGAGCAATGCAACCTCACTCCTGCCGCCGCCCGCCAGCGCCCCCGCCGCCGCGGTCCATACCCCGAAGAGCAACGGCTTCCTGCCCTTCTTGTTGGCCCAGGTGAAGTCCTTGGCGTGGAGGGTATCGAGGGCGTAGAGACACAGCCGGGAGGGCGTCCAGGCGGCGAATTCAGGCTGATCCTTCACCACGCCGCTCACCGCGGGGTGCAGCTCGCCGGCCTGGGTGGTGGCGAGGGGCCGGTAACCTTCAGGAAAGGCTTTCCGCGCCGCCGCCGGATCGAGCAGGAGCTGGACGCAGAACCCCGCCCGAAGGCCCTCCAGCCGGTAGGCCTCCGGCTCCTGGCGCCCCTTCTCCTGAGCCGCCAACTGAGCCGCCAACGTCGAAACGGCCAGGACCAGCGCCACCGCCGGGGTCAGCAGAGATCGGTATCGGATAACGGACTCCGCCGCGGGTGTCAGACGCTCAGCTGCCGCGCGCCTTTCGGACGGCGGCGCCCAGATCGGCGTAATGCTTGGGATCGAGCGTGTTGAACTTGAGGTTCCGGTACTTCACGGCTCCGTCCGGCCCCACCACGTACACGGTGCGCCGGGAGAAGCCGCTGGCGTCGTAACTGCCGTACCTGCGGGCCACCTTCTGATCCCGGTCACTGAGCAGCCTGAACGGCAGGTCCAGGCTGGAGGCGAACCGGCGGTGAGTCTCGAGCGAGTCGGTGCTGATCGCGACCAGGACGACGTCGGGGCCGAACAACGAATCGTACTGCTCGCCGAAGGTGCGCATCTCGGCCGTGCAGCCGCCGGTGAAGTCCCGGGGGAAGAATGCGACGACCACCGTCTTCCCCCGGTCCCGCCAGAGTTGATACGGGTTGTCCGCCGGTCCCACGCCATCCTTGCTGGCCCAGGGCAGCGTGAAATCCGGCGCGCGGTGTCCGGTCTCGGGCCCGGAGATGATAGTGGCGGTCGGTTTTCCATAGCCGACATCCTGGGCCCGAAGGGCGGGGAGGCCCGCGAGCAGGAGAGCGGAGATCAGCGTGAGGGCGCGAGCATGCATGAGCGGCGAGCCTCGGAACGAATGGTTTATCAGGGCGCGGTAACTCCCCGGAGGACGGCGGCGATGTCCTGGGTGCCGCCCGTGCCGGTGTACGCGACCTTCCCCCCGGCGTCCACGACGACGACGTAGGATGTGGCCGGCACCTGGTAGGCGCGGATGCTGGCGCCCTGGTCGTCGTAGAGCGTGCGGAAGGGAGGGTGATTGGTCGCCAGATATCGGCGCACCCGCTCCGGCGTCTGGTTCACGGTGACGTTCACGCCGAGGAATTCCACTCGATCCCCGAACTCCTGGTGCGCCGCCTCGACTCGGGGAAGCAGCTCCTTGCAGAGCTCGCACCAGGTGGCCCAGAACTCCAGCAGCACGGGTTTCCGGCCAATGTACTGACCCAGATCGACCGGCTTGCCATCGAGGTCATGGACCGACACGGACGGGGCCTTGGAGCCGACCGGGATGCCCGCCTCCTGCTCCGCCAACGGGGCGGCGACCCCGGCAAGCCCGGCGAGGGCCGCGCCGACAACCAGAACCCCGAGCCATCGCCTCACAGGACGCTTCCCATCCGCACCAGGTAATACTCGGCCATGACGATCAGGAGCACGCCTCCCCCACGTTTGACCCACAGCATCCACCGACCTGCCCGAGGCAAGGCCGTCACCAGGCCACCGAACAGGCCGACCGCGACCAGGAGGGCCGTCATTCCGAGAGAGAACGCCAGCAGATACAGGAATCCCAATGCCGGACTGCCGCTCCCGGCCACGAAGGTGAGCACCGCCGCGAACGCCGGGGCGCCGCAGGGAGCAGCCACGAGTCCGGAGGCGGCGCCCATCGCGAAGGCCGCGCCCGGGGAGTCCCCCCCGACCAGTCTGCCCGCCCACGCCGCCCAGCGGGCCGGCGCGCTCACGGTAAAGACGTCCAGCATGGTCAGGCCGAACACGAGTAGGAGATTCGCCGTGAGAAAATAGGCCCAGGGGCTCGAGCTCACGGTGCCGAACAGCGTGCCGGTCAGGCCGGCAAGCAGGCCGAGCAGCGAGTAGACCAGCGCGAGCCCCGCCGCGTACGCCAGGGTCAGGGCCAGCGCCCGCCTCTGCGCCGGCCGGCCGCTGCCCAGGCCGCTCAAGACGCCCGCCGTGATGGGAATCATGGGGTACACGCAGGGCGTGAGGCTGGTCGCGAGGCCGGCTCCGAAGAGTAGCGGAATCGCCAGCAGCGGCTGCTCGCGGAGGGTGGAGTCGAGACCGGCGACGAGATGGGTGTGTGACACGTCACCCGGCCCGGGGAGCGGTCGAATGCACGCCGTAGCGGCTGGCCACGTAGTCCTCAAGGATCTCGAGGAACTCGGGCACGATCGCCTCACCCTTCAGGGTGAGCATGAGTCGGCCGTCGATGTAGACCGGCGCCTTCGGCTCCTCGAAGGTCCCGGGGAGCGAGATGCCGATGTTGGCGTGCTTGGACTCACCCGGCCCGTTCACCACGCACCCCATGACGGCGACTTTCATCTCCTCCACGCCGGGCCGCTCCTCGCGCCACACCGGCATCTTGACGCGAAGGTAGTCCTGGATCTCCTGTGCCATCCGCTGGAAGAAGGTACTGGTCGTGCGGCCACAGCCGGGACAGCTGGTCACCTGCGGGCTGAAGCTCCGAAGGCCGAGCGACTGAAGGACCTGCTGGGCGACCTGCACCTCCTCGGTGCGGTCGCCGCCCGGGGCCGGCGTGAGGGAGACGCGGATGGTGTCGCCGATCCCCTCCTCCAGCAGAATGCTGAGGCCGGCCGTGCTCGCGATGATCCCCTTGGACCCCAGGCCCGCCTCGGTGAGACCGAGATGCAGCGGGTAGTCGCAGCGAGCGGCGAGCATCCGATAGACGTCGACCAGATCCTGCACCCCAGACACCTTCGCGCTGAGGACGATGCGGTCGTGGGGCAGCCCGGTCTCCTCGGCCAGCGCGGCGGACTGGAGCGCGCTCTCGACCATCGCGTCCATGGTGACGTCGCGGGTGTCCCGCGGCGTGGCCAGCCGGCCGTTGGCGTCCATCATCTCGGTCAGGAGCTGCTGGTCGAGCGAGCCCCAGTTGACTCCGATCCGCACCGGCTTGTCGTTGGCGATCGCCACGTCGACGATGGCGCGGAAGTGCTCGTCGTGCCGCTTTCCGCCGACGTTCCCCGGGTTGATCCGATACTTGGCCAGCGCCCCCGCACAGGCGGGATACCGGGTGAGCAGCAGGTGGCCGTTGTAGTGGAAGTCCCCGACGATCGGCACCGCGACGCCCATGCGATCGAGTTGCTCGACGATCTCGGGCACCGCCGCCGCCGCCGCCTCGTTGTTGACCGTGACCCGCACCAGCTCGCTGCCGGCGCGGGCCAGCTCGGCCACCTGCCGGACGGTGCTCGGGACGTCGGCCGTGTCGGTGTTGGTCATCGACTGGACCACGACCGGGTGCGCCGAGCCCACGGGCACACCTCCGATCGAGGCGGTGACGGTCCGACGGCGAGGAAAGGGTGGCATCGCCGGAATATAACTCCGCGCTGGGGGTGTTCTTGCGCGCGGTTCCCGACCTGCGCGAAATTCGGGGATGCCTCCGGACCCCCAGTCTGTCACCCCCCGGGCCGCCATCACCGGCGTGGCCGGGTACCTGCCGGCGCGCGTGGTGACCAACGCCGAGCTCGCCGCCCGGCTCGACACCTCGGACGAGTGGATCGTCGCTCGAACCGGCATCCGGGAGCGCCGACTCGGCGCGCCCGGCGAAACGACTTCGACGATGGGCGCGGAGGCGGTGCGCCGACTGATGGCACAGCGCGGCCTGGGACCGGAGGACGTGGGCACGCTCATCGTGGCGACCGTCACCCCCGACATGCTCTTCCCCGCCACCGCCTGCCTGATCCAGGACCAGGTGGGCCTCCGAAATATCTGGGGGTTCGACCTCTCGGCGGCCTGCTCCGGCTTCCTCTACGCCCTCACGACCGGCGCGCAGATGGTGGTGGCCGGCGCGCACCGGCGCGTCATCGTGGTGGGCGCCGACCTGATGAGCGCGATCATCGACCCGCTCGACCGGACGACGGCGGTCCTGTTCGGCGACGGCGCGGGTGCGGTCCTGCTGGAACGGGCCGAGCCGGGGTTCGGGATCCTGGACTTCTATCACCGGGTGGACGGGAGCGGCCGGAACGACCTGCTGATGCCCGCCGGAGGAAGCCTCCACCCGGCGAGCCCGGAGACCGTCGCCGCCCGGCAACACTTCCTGCGACAGAATGGACGGGTGGTCTTCAAGTTCGCCATCTCCCAGATGGTGGAGTGCGTCGAGACTCTGCTAGGCCGGCACCGGCTCACGCCCGCCGACATCGCGCTGGTCATCCCCCATCAGGCGAACCAACGGATTCTCGATGCCACCGCCGAGCGGCTGGGCCTACCGGCGGGCCGGATGGCCTCGGTGATCGCCCGCTACGGCAACACCACCGGCGCGACCCTTCCGCTCGCGCTGGAAGACGCGCTCTGCAACGGCCGCATCAAGCGGGGAGACCTGGTGGTGTTGGTGGCCGTGGGAGCAGGCTTCACCGTCGGCGCAACCTTGGTGCGCTGGCAGTAGCGTGGGGCGAGGCGCGAGCTAGCGAGCCGTCGAGAACTCGGCCCGGTCGATGGCCGCGAGATCGGCCGGAGAGAGCGTGAGGTCGGCGGCCTGAATGCTGTCCAGCGCGTGCTCCACGGTGCGCGCGCTCGGAATGGCGATCACCGCCGGCGACCGCGCCAGGACCCAGGCGAGCACCAGCGCGTGGGGCGACACGCCGAGCCGGGCGGCCATCGGCCGCAGGACCGGGTGAGAGGGGAGCGTGCGGTTGAGTCTGCCGCCGCCGGTCGGGCTGTAGGCGAGAAATCCGATGCCTCGTCCGGTGCAGTGACTCACCACCCCGGTCATCAGCGCCTCCCGGAAGAACGGATTGAGGCGGTTCTGCACGCTGGCGATCGGCACCATCGACTCGGCCGTCCGGATCTGGTCGACGGAGACGTTCGAGAGACCGACCCAACGGATCTTGCCCTCCCGGCGCAGCTCCGCCAACGCGCCGACGCTCTCGGCGAAGGGCACCCGCGGGTCGGGAGCGTGGAGCTGGTAGAGGTCGATCCGATCCACCTCCAGCGCCCGGAGGGAGCGATCGCATGCGGCCCGAAGGTGCGCGGGTCGGGCGTCGCTCTCCCAGCCGCCATTCTGCCGGACGACCCCGCCCTTCGTTGCCACCAGCACGGTGCCGCGGTCCCCGCACCAACTGCGGAGCGCTCGGGCGATCAGCCGCTCGTTGTGACCGACGTCGGGCTGGTCCAGGCAGTACACGTCGGCCGTGTCCAGGAGAGTGACGCCGGCATCGAGCACCGCGCGGAGCACCGCCAACGCCTCCGCCTCCGGTGGTCGATCCTGAATGGAGAGATGCATCCCGCCGTAACCGATGGCGGTGACCGGCGGGGCGTCCAGACCCAGCGAGCGGAGGTTCATCGGCCTCCGAATCCGATCGCGACAGGCCTCACGCGAGTCCCAACTGCCTCGTGAGCCGGCGCCAGTCGTCCGCGCCGAGGATGCCCTGTTCCAGCAAGGGGCTCAGGGTCGCGAGGATCTCCGCGCGGGAGCCGTCGATCCGCCGGTCCCGCAGCTCGGTGATCATACGGGAAAACCGGTGCTCGTACTCGTCCGCCTTGAGGTCCCCACTGGTGCGCTGGGCCGAGAGCTTCCGGAGCTCTTCCGCCACCCGCGCGGGGGTCACGGGCTTGAGGGTGTCGCCCTGCTGGTCAGCCGACATGTCATACCTCTCGCAATGCCATGGGTGAGGTGAACCGGCGATCCGCCTGCATTATGCCCCGCACCGGCGCGCCACGTCCAGGGTCGGGACCGGGAACCAGCCCCCGTGGATCGGACGCGACGCGGCCGGCGGCGGAAACTACCGGCGCGGGATCCGGCGAGCTCCGCTGGGACCGAGGCAGCGGCGCACCTCTCGCACCAAGGCGTCCACGGAAAACGGCTTTCCCAGGACGGCGCAGGGCGCGGTGACGCCGACGTCGACCAGATGCTCGGTAGCATATCCGGACATCAGGATGACCGGCAGGGCGGGATGGGACGCGGAAAGGGTCCGGAGCAACTCGACGCCGTCGAGTCGAGGCATGACGACGTCGGTCACGACCAGACCCAGCGGCCGCTGCAGCTCGCCGACCAGCTCGAGGGCCTCCACCCCGTCTTTCGCGGTGGACACCTGGTACCCCTGCCCTTCCAACGCGCGGGCGGCGAAGCGCCGCACGGCGGGCTCATCGTCGACGACGAGGACGTGCGCAAGCGCCCCGGGGGAAGGCATCGGTCAAATGTAACCGCAGTTGGCCGCGGCCGACCTTGCGGTGCAGGCGACTCGTCGCCGGCTTTCGTATTTGTCGCGACTGGAAGGGCCCGCGCGCCCCATCTCCCGTCGCCGCGCTGTGTGTCCTCGGATCTTGCGGGGCCTCGCTCCGCCGGTAGGTTGGAAGGCGGTTCTGTCGCAAGTCACTCCACAACCCCTCAGCTCCGGTCCCGACCAAGGGGGGTATCCATGCACCCACGCATCCCTTCCAGTCTCACCCTCATCGCGCTCCTCCTCGCCTGTGACGATCATCCGGCCGCGCTCGCCCCTGAAGGGGCGTTGGCGGTCGACTCGCCCGTCTACGCCAGCGCCGCGAGCGAGATCGCGCGGCTCCGCCGGCTGGTCGCGCCGTTCCACGACTTCGATGCAGCCGTGGCCGCCGGCTGGTTCGCGCCGATCACCCCCTGCCTCGAGCAGCCCGGACTCGGCGCGATGGGATTCCACTATAGCAACCCCGCGTTCATCGGAGACGGCGGCACCGTCGAGCTGCTCCAGCCCGAACTCCTGCTCTACGAGCCGCAGAAGAACGGGAAGCTGCGGTTCGTCGGGGTGGAGTACATCGTGCCGTTCGCCGATCACCCGACAACCGCGGCCCCGCCAACCCTGCTGGGTCAGGAGTTCGCGCAGGTACCGGAGTTCGGAGTCTGGGGCCTCCACATCTGGGTGGGCCGGGAGAACCCGAGCGGGATTTTCGCCAGCTGGAATCCGAAGGTGAGTTGCGAGCACGCCGGGCTTCAGAGGGTCAGCACAGGACATCATCATGGACCGTGACGGGGGCCGGCGCCACGGCGCGGCCCGACGCTAACGGGGTGCCCGGCTTCGGCCGGGCACCCCGTTCGGCATCCGCGACGGGATGCGAGGGATTCCGACGCCCGGATACCTCAAAGGGATGCCCGCCACGACGAGCACCCCCTTGGGCTGCCGCCGCCCTATCCAATGGGCGTGCGACACTTACGATTTTGCAGAAGCGACTACCACGACTTCGTTCTCGCGATCACCCGCACTCGCTGAACCCGCACACGTGGCACTTCATGCATCCCTCGGCGAACTCGAGCTGCGAGCCGCAGTCGGGGCAGGCGCCGGAGAGAGTGTCCTGCATGCCCCCCAGCATCATCTGTTCGCCGCCGAGCCCGGGATAGGACACCCGCTCTGCCACCACCGGCGCGGGCTCCACCGCGGCCGGCGCACCGGGCAAGAGCTCCTGCTGAATCCCCTGCTTCTGCTGCATCCACCGCTCGATGGCGATGCCGACGGCGTCGGGGACCGAGAGCACCTTGTTGGGACCCAGACCGATGACCCGGTCGGAGCTGATCCCGCGAAGTTGCCGATAGATCTCCTTCATCGGAATCCCCGACCGGAGGGCCAGGCTGATGAGCCGGCCAAGCGCTTCGACATCGGCCATCAAGGCGCCACCGGCCTTGCCGAGGCTCATGAACACCTCGAACGGCTGCCCGCGGTCGTCCTCGGTGATGGTCACGTACAGCGTGCCAAGCGGTGTCTCCAGCCGGCGGGTGGCACCCCGGAGCAGCTCGGGACGGGAGCGCTTCTGCCGACGCTGCAGGTTCTCCGCCTCGAGCTCGTGCACCATCTTCCGGAGCCGCTCGTTGTCCGCCTCGAGCTCCGCGAGCTGCCCCTTGAGCTCGGGTACCGCATCGCCTCCCCCCGCCCTCATTCCGGCCAGGTCCGATCGCGCCTCCGACTTGCCGCTCGAGGTCGCCTGGTCGTGCACCTTCCTGGCCGTGGAGCCGGTGGAGAGCACCTGCATGTCCCGGCTCCCATCGCGGTAGACCGTGACGCCCTTGCATTTGAGCCGGTATGCCAGGCGGTAGATCTCTTCGACGTACTCCTCGGTGGCCTCGTTGGCGAAGTTGCAGGTCTTGGAGATGGCACTGTCGTTGAATTCCTGGAATGCCGCCTGCATCCGGATGTGCCATTCGGGCTTGATGTGGTTGGCGGTGACGAACACGCGCTGCCACCTGGCCGGCACCTCGGGCAAGTCGATGTGCCCCGACGCCGCGATTCGCCGCATCAGGTCCTCGGAGTGCCAGCCTTCGGCCTTGGCGATCGCGACGAAGTCCTCGTTCACGTCGGGCATGAGCACGCCAGCCTGGTTCCGCATGAACGCCACGGCGAAGAGCGGCTCGATACCCGAGCTGCACCCGGCGATGATCGAGATCGTCCCGGTCGGCGCGACGGTGGTGACGTTGCAATTCCGCAGCCGGCGCATGGGCCGCACCCGCTCGCCCTTGGGCCCGCGGGCGCAGGTCTGGTCGGGACCCCAGATGCTGCGCTCCCATTCGGGGAAGACGCCACGCTCGCGGGCGAGTCGCTCCGACTCGACCTTGGCTTCCTCGTCCACGAACTGCTGCATCCGACGCCCCAGCGCCACGCCCTCCTCGGAGTCGTACGGGATGCCGAGCTTGACGAACAGATCGGCCAGCCCCATCACGCCCAGACCGATCCGGCGGATCCGCTGCGCCAGCTCGGTGATCTCGGGGAGGGGATACTGATTGGCGTCGATCACATTCTCCAGGAAATGGGTCGAGAGATGCACCACGCGCCGCAGATCGTCCCAGTCGATCTGTCCCTCCCGCACGAAGGCGCCCAGGTTGATCGAGCCGAGGTTGCAGACGTCATAGGGAAGGAGGGGCTGCTCGCCGCAGGGGTTGGTCGCCTCGTAGGAGCCGAGGTGGGGCACCGGATTGTAGTAGTTGGCCTTGTCGATGAAGAAGACGCCGGGCTCCCCGGTCTTCCAGGCGCCGTGGATGATCCGGCCCCAGACCTCGCGCGCCGGAAGCTGCCCGGTCACCTTGCCGGTCTTGGGATGGTGCAGGTCGTACAGCGCGTCGGCCTCGACCGCCGTCATGAAAGCGTCGGTGACCGCGACCGAGATGTTGAAGTTGGTGATCTTGCTCGTGTCGTCCTTGCAGGTGATGAACTCCATGATGTCCGGATGGTCCACCCGGAGGATGCCCATGTTGGCTCCGCGACGCGTGCCGCCCTGCTTGACCACGTCGGTGGAGGCGTCGAACAGGCTCATGAAGGAGACCGGACCGGACGCCACGCCCATGGTGGAGCGCACGATGTCGTTCTTGGGCCGGAGCCGGGAGAAGCTGAACCCGGTGCCGCCGCCCGACTGGTGGACCAGCGCCATGGCGCGCAGCGTGTCGTAGATCCCGCTCTTGCCGTTGGAGAGCGAATCCTCCACCGGCAGCACGAAGCAGGCGGAGAGCTGGCCCAGCGGTCGGCCGGCGTTCATCAGCGTCGGCGAGTTGGGCACGAAGTACCGCTCGGCCATCAGCCCGAAGAACGCCTGGGCGACCTCTTCCACCCCACCGACCGACGCACCATAGCGGCGATCCGCTTCCGCCACGGTCCGGGCCACCCGCCAGAACAGCGCCTCGGGTGTCTCCACTGGCTTGCCGGCGTCATCCTTGATGAGATACCGCTTCTCGAGGACCGTGATGGCATTGGGCGACAGCCGGACCGCGTCCCGTGGGGTGGACGAATTCATGGAGTTCCCCGCATGCAAGTTGGAAAGGTAGAGGGTGCCGCGACGGCGTCGACCCGCATCGTACCACTCAGCTCCAAAACGGAAGGCCAAGGTAGGCCAACGATGAAGCCCACACAATACCACGGCAAAAGGCCGCAGCTGCGTGCGATGCCGCTACCCACATCACAAAGATAACCACGTCTGCCGGTGTGGAAACCGTGGATACCGTGTGCTTGGATTTGTGGGACGGAAAACGCCTGTCGCCGATCACGCGCAGGGGCGCGATCCGTGGATCGACTCAGCCGCTCGGCGCCGGGTGCAGGGGATACCGACCGGCGCGGTGCGCGCGCGCCTGCTCCACGTAGTGCGCCCAGGTGGCGGCCACCCGCTCGGTCAACGCCGCATCGACCGACCGGACGATCCGCCCCGGCACGCCCATGACGAGAGAGCGGGGCGGCACCTGCATGCCTTCGGGGATCACCGCCCCCGCGGCCACCACGCTGCCGGTGCCGATCCGCACACGGTTGAGCAGGATACTCCCCATCCCGACGAGACAGTCGTCTTCCACGGTGCACCCGTGCAGGATGACCCGATGTCCGACGCCCACCCGCGCCCCGATGGAGCAGGGCTCCCCTTCGTCCACATGGACGATGGTGCCGTCCTGCAGGTTGGTCTGTGGGCCGATGGTGATCGGCGCCATGTCGCCGCGGAGGACGGCGCCGAACCAGACGCTCGCCTCGGCGCCGATCGTGACGTCACCCATGACGGATGCGGTAGGAGCGATGAAGGCGGTGGGATGTATCCCGCCGCTCATTTGGGGGCCGGCGGGAACAGCATCTGGGTCCACGCCTCGACCGGGGCGCCCGCCTTGAGCGCGGGATGCCAGGCGACACTCCACACGAAGTTGCGCACCGCACGCTCGAACGTCGTGTCGTCTGACTGCCGCAGCGTCTTGACGTCCACCGTGCGGCCCTCGACCGAGACCTTGACCCAGAGGAGTGGCGGCCTGGGCGTGGCGGTGGCGTCGTCCGGCAGCGGGACGAACGGCGGGTTGACGGGCTTGGGACGCTCGTCGAAACAGGTGGCGTCGGAGTTGTATCCCGGGCCCGGGACGCATCGGCCGGCCAGCCGCTGGAGTATGGCCGCGCGACGCCGAGGAAGCTGTGGCGACCCGATCGGCGAGAGCGGCGGGCTGATCTCCTGGATCTCTCCCGGCCGGACCACGAAGGTATCGGAGTAGAAGTTGAACCGCGGCGCGGAGACGCCCACCGCGTGCGGCCCCGGAGCGAGCCGGGTGACCGGCTCGCTCACCGGCCGTTCATCGATCATCACCGTGGAGCCGCGCGGCAGTCCCACGATGCGGATTCCTCCGCTGTCCACCGCTCCCCCGTCGGTGCTCGACACGGAGTCGCTTCGCATCGCCGGAACATCAGGCGGCCGCGGGGACGGGGCCTGCGGCACGGGCGCGGTCGCGGGCGGCGACGGGGCGGCCGATGGCGGCGCCTGGCGGCCGGTGTCGGGGCGGGCCGCGGGGGTGCTGGCGGCGGTCGTGTCGCGCCGGGCACCGGTGTCGGCCGGCGTCATCGCGGCGGAGTCGGCAGCGGCGACGCCTTGGCCCGCGGCGAAGCCGCGGGCCTTGTAGTAATAGAGGGCGCCACCTCCGCCGCCCAGGATCGCCAGCACCAGCCAGAGCCAGGTCCAGACCGAGGACCCGCCCCGCATGGCGAGCGACCGGTCGGCCACGCGGCGAGGCAGGTCCCGCCGCTCCAACGGGGTGACCCGTCGGTTGACCAGCGGCGACTCGAGCGGCGTGGTGGGCTGACTCACGATGATCGGGAGCACGCCGGCGACGGGGCTGGCGGACCCGGAGGTGCGTGAGCCGGAGCCGACGCCGGCTGCCGCCACGGAGGCGCGCATCGCTCGAGGCGCGGCGGTCGGCTGTCCCTGGATCGAGGCCACCAGCTCTTCGCAGCTCTGGAACCGATCGGCCGGATCCTTCATGAGCATGCGCTTGATGACCTCGAAGATGCGCCGCTCGTCCGCGGTGATGAGTGAGGGGGTCGGGATCGGCTCGGTGATATGCTTGTAGCCGATGGAGAAGCTGTCCTCTCCGTCGTAGGGCACCGTTCCGGTGAGGGTCTGGTAGGCGACGACACCCAGGCTGTAGATGTCGCTCCGCCCGTCGATGCTCTGGGCCCGCGCCTGCTCCGGGCTCATGTAGTGTGGCGTCCCGATGGACATCCCGGTGCCGGTGAGCTTCTGCCCCGACGCCGCCTTGGCGATGCCGAAGTCGGTCAGCACGCACTGGCCGAACTCGTCGAACATGATGTTGTCGGGCTTGATGTCGCGGTGGACGATGCCGCGCTGAGCGGCGTACCCCAGGGCGCTGCCCGCCTCCAGCATGAGCCGCCGGATCTCGGGCGGGGTGAGCTTCTTCCGCTCCGCGACCACGGTGGACAGCGAGCCGCCCCGCAGGTACTTCATCACGAAATAAATGACCCGGCCCGCCCGGCCGACCCGGTAGATCGAGATGATGTTGGGGTGCTCGAGCTGGGCGGCGGTGCGGGCCTCGCGTTGGAAACGCTCCACGAACTCGGCGTCGAAGGCGAGCGAAAACGGCAGGACCTTGATCGCCACCTCACGCTCGAGCTGGCGATCCCGGGCGCGGTATACCATGGCCATGCCGCCGCGGCCGAGCTCCTCGATGATGTCGTACTCGGCCGCAAGCGCCTCCCGGACGAGATCGGTCTCATGGAGCGCCCCGGTGGCGATGGCGTGAACCGGGGTGGTGGCCATGAGATCGAGACCGCAGGAGGGACAGAACTTCGATTTACCGGTGATCTCGCTTCCGCAGCGGGAGCAGAACATGGGCGCAAGCTATCCTTCCCGCTTAGGGAGTCAAGCGGATCCCGTGGCGTATCGCGAGAGCCGTTGCGGACGGCACGAGCGCCCCGGACATGACCGCGCCGCGTCCCCCGAGGCACTTCTGGCACGACCTATGCACTTCGCGCAACGAGCGCCCGGGCGGTCCGGGCCTCATTCCTGGCTCAGCTGCCCCCCATCGTTTCAGCGGAGATCCCGTGGTACCGTATCACACGATCGCTTTCAGCCAGCAGAAGCTTCGGGCCGCGTTGCGCCGCGCCGCGGGGCAGGATCCCGCCTTCACCTATGGCTTCGTGGTCCATTCCCGGCGTTACAGCGACCACCCCACGCTGGGGTTGATCACCCTGCACGGTGAGAGCCTCGCCCTGAATGAGCGCCTGCTCAGGTCGCTGGATGGAGCATCGCTCTGGCTGTTCGGACACGCGAGGATCACCCTGGGCGTCGGCAGTCCGACCGAGTCGGCTGAAGGAAGCAAGGCCGATCCGGCCGACCGGCCACTTTCGTCCCTGCTGATGCACATCGCGACGTTCGACACGACCGCGGGCATCACCCAGCATCTGGTGCAGGTCGAGGCGCTGGTCAAGGCCGAAACGCTGGTCCAGCCGCTGCTGGTGCTGACCCACGCCCGCCCTGCAGCCTGGCCGATGTGAGGCGCTGTTCGCTCGGCCGTTGAACGACGACCCCCCTTGGATTCCAAGGGGGGTCGACTGTTTCCGGAGCGCCGATCGAGGGCGCGGCCCACTCCCGCCGCCTCAATCCGCCACGACCTGAAACTCCTGCTCTCTTCGGTCCTTGCGTCCCGCGCCATCGGACAGGAGTACCTCCAGCACGTAGCTGCCCGGCTTGAGGCCCTCGATCTTGAGGGTCCGGTGAGCCGATTCGACCAGGGCCGTCGCGTGCGCATCGAACTTGAGGCTCAGGGCCGCGGAGCCGCCGCCGAAGATCTTCCTGAAGAGTCCCCCGCCCCCGCCCTGGCGTCGCACCGCCACCCGCACGGTATACGGGCTTCCGCTCTCCAGCCCCTGCACCTCGTAGTACAGCTCCATGTCCTCGGTCCGCTTGAAGGTGTGGAGCGGGTTGAAGAGGACGGTGTCATTCGGACTACGGTGCCAGAGCAGGTTGCTCGACCTGCTGCCGAGAACCAGATCGCTCAGGGCGATCGTGCTGGCGGTCGGCTGGCCGATTCGGACGGTATCCCGGGGGAGCACGATTCCCGATTCCTCGCCTTGCTGAATGGCCAGCCGATACTCGTACTGGCCCGCCGGCACCGGGACCGACACCCGGCCGACCAGGTGCTCACCCGAAGGCACCGGCTCCGGCGCGACGAAATGGCGCGTGGAGTCGAGGGAGGCGACCACCCTGCCCGAGCGGTCGGTGGCGACGAAGCGCACCCGTACCGAGTAGAGGAAGCCTCGGGTGACGGCCACCGGCTCCAGGCTCTTGCCCGCGATGGCATAGGCGATCTGGGCTTCGCTCCCGGCGGAGTCGTGTCCAACGGCGAGAACCTGGGTTTGCACCTTGAGCTCGGATGCGAAGCGGAGCTCATAGCTGTCGCTGGTGGTCCCTTCCGCGATGCTCTCCTGGCCCACCCGCCGTTCTTCCGTCTGATAGCGGCTGCTGCCGATCTGTCCCGCGTTCTGCAGTCTCTGGTAGATGGGGGAGAGCTGCTCGCGGGAGACCATGAGCTGCTCGGCCATGGGGTTCTGATCGACCCGGTCGGCCCGGAGCGCGATGGTGTTGCTGAAGCCGAGCACGTCGAACAGACTCTCGACCAGCTTGAAGTCCTGCACGTCTTCCCGGGCGACGAAATGGAAGATCAGGTCGCCCTCGGGGCGGCTGTAGCGCCAGGACTCGTTGGGCTCCAGCCCCGGCGCCGCGTAGGTTGCCCGCGTGGTGGGCTCCCCGTGACGGATATAGATGACTCCACGATCGTCGAAGTCTCGACTGCCGGACCGGTACCGCTCGACGATGTCGTAATGGCGGTTCAAGGAGGTGAGCTGGAAGTTCTTGCGGGCGTAAAACAGCCGGCGGTAGTGCTCCCGGAGCCGTTCGCCCTCGGACCGGAGATCACTCTGGTCGCGCTGGGTCCAGAACCGCTTGAGGTAGGCGGCCCGCTGGGGGCCGTGCGTCTGGTCGAACTCGCGCATCACGCTGTCGGTCGCGATGGTGGCGAGATCGACGCGGTAGCCGGCGACGCCTGCCGAGTCGTCGCTCGCGGCACCTTCGTAGTAGGGGGCCGCACCGTCGAAGCGGCCCACGAGGAACAGGGTGCGGGCGATCTCGAGCTGCCCCAGGCTCCGGTTGGTGGGGTGGGCCAGGTAGCCCTGGAACGCGGCCAGCGCGGAATCGCCGTCTCCCACCTCGCGCTCGACCCGGCCACGGGCCAGAAGCACCTGGGGATCGTCGCTGGCGGGAGTGGAGGCGGCGCGACGCAACGCGTCCAGCGCCACACCCAGCTTGATATTCACCCGCTGCCGAAGCGCGGTGTTCGCCAGCTCGACCAGTCCGCGGACGAAGCTGGGATCGACCTCCGCGGACTTGGCGAGCGCCATCGCCGAGCGGGTCAGCGCGTCCTTGCCCAGCATGGTCTTGAGCCCGGTCACGAAGGAGATCTTTGAATCGCCCACCCCGTATTCGGCCAGTCCCATACCGTACCACGAGTAGGGCCACTTCGGTTGGAGATCGATGGACCACTGGAACTCGGAGGCCGCGTCGTCGTAATGGGCTTGGCCTCCCAGGTCTCCCAGGCGGAGCGAGAGAAACCCGAGGCGAAGGTGGCCCATGGCATTATTCCGATCGGCCTTCACCGCCTCGATCATCCGCTTCTCCAGCCCCAGCAGCCCGATCGAGTCCGCGGTGCCGCCCAGGGAATCGCGAAAGCGCTCCAGTCCGGCCCGATCAGGGGACGTCTGGGCAAGCAGCCGGGAGGAAGGCGCGATCGAGGCCAACGTCCCGAGCAGCGCGATCACGCGGCCCAAGGCGAAACCGGCGGTGCGGCGCGGGACGGACGGATGGTGGAGCGGATACAAGGTGACCATCAGTTGGACCCTCGAACGGGCATTTCAGCGGCGGCACCATCTCACCGGGGCGGCACCCTCGGGCGACAGGTCGGGACACCGCTCTAGGAGACGAGCGGGAGAGCCCACCCTCCACACCGCGCTACTCCTCGCGGGCGCGTTCGCGGAGGAAGCTCCGGATGCCGTCGAAGACGGCCAACGCGTAGAGCTGCTGGCCGCGTGGATCGCGGAGCGCGGCTTCCTGATCGGGCAGGATCATGAACAGCCCCTCGGTGAGCACCGACGGCATCCAGGTGCCGCGGACCAGTGCCAGGTCCCCCCGTCCGATGCCCAGGTCCCGCACTCTCAGTCGCCGCACCAGCTCGGCCTGGACCGCGCGCGCGAGCGGCACGCTGCGAGACTGATTGTAATACACGCTGGTGCCGTTGTTGAGGAACGGGTTGATACCGTCGGGGAGCGCATTGTTGTGGATCGACACGAGCACCTCCGCACCGCCGAGCTCGGCGTGCCTGACCCGAGGCCAGAGGTCGAGCGGCGTGTCGGTCGTCCGGGTCATGAGGACATGGGCGCCCGCCGCCGTGAGCAGGGCGCGGAGCCGTTCCGCCACGGCGAGGTTGGCCACGGCCTCCCGCAGTCCGGTAGGACCAGTGGCGCCGGCCGGCGGATGTCCGGGGTCGACGGCGATGAGCCGGCCCTTGAGCGGGTCGGCCTCATCGATCACGGGCGGCCGGCGCACGTCGAGCAGCAGGTCACCGCCCTCCCAGTGCGCCCGATAGCCCCACAGCGGCCGGGCGAGCTCGAGCGTGAGCGTCACCTCGTCCGCGGTCGGCTGTTGCCAGGTCACCCGACGGATGAGAGAGTCGCTCGGCCCGTAGCGCACCCAATTCACGTCCCCCACGACCCCGTAGAGATGGAGCACCAGCAAGCGATCGCCCTCGATCAGCTCGAACGGGACCTGCTGAGTGACCGGGACCCGCAGCGTGACCCGGTCGGCCCCGGGCGTCAGTCGCACCGATCCGACAGTGCCGCTCGGCACGGGGAGACCGCTCTGGAGCGGGCGGGCGTCCGCGGCTGGAACCCAGGCGTCCGATCCGCCGGAAAGACGGATCCGAAGCTCAGCGTCCCGGCGTCCGATCACTTCGGCTCGGGTACCGGTCGGAAAGAACCAGTGATAGGTCCCTCCGGGGAGTGCCCGACCCACGGTGAGACTGTCGCCGGTACCCACGCCGGCCGTGTCGTCGTTGAACTGGGCGATGACCGGCATGGTGTCGAGCAGCGAGACCTGCAGCGGCCATCGGGCCCGCACGGTGTCGCCGCCGACGATGACCTCGACCGTCGGCCAGGCGGAGTCCGGCGGCTGGGTGTTCGGGATGGCCACCGGACAGCCCGGGTCCAGGCCACAGTGCCCAGCGGCGATGGCGAGCACGCGAGAGAGGAACGGATCTCTGGGGAGGACCGGTCCGGGATCAGGACCGACCGACTTGCCGCGAAGCAGACCGACATAGCGGTCGCGCCGGAGCGGGGTCTCCAGCTTGGTGGTGTCCCGATCGAAGACGCGCACCGCGGTCGGTACCTCGGCAGGCTGAGGCAGCGCCGTGAGCGGGACCAGCGTGCCGTCCGGCAGACGGAGGCGGACGAGCGCGCCTTCGGCCGCTGTCGCGCTCAGGCTCAGATACTCGTCTCGGGACACCCAAACCTGTCCCCGCGGGGCCAGCGAGAGTGAATCGACCCAGGCCGCTCCGACGCTACGGCGGCCCCGATCGGGCAGGAGTCGTCGGACGGCGTAGGTCAGGCGCGCGGAATCGGTCAGGGTCCGGGCCTCGAGCTGAAATTGCATGAGGCTGTCCTGCGGGAACGGCAGCCAGGCGAGCCAGGCTCCATTGGGCCACACGTGAACCGGAGAGCCGTTGACGGTGAGGCGGGCGTCACCGGTGCCGGCGGAGCCGAACAGAAAACTCGAGTCGCGCACCTCGACGAGTGCGTCCGGCGGCGGATAGATCACCCGCAGATCGAGCGCTCCATGCACAGACGGGACCGGTGGCAACGCCGTCGAAGTGGCCGCGGAATCGGCTGGAGCGTGTGGTGGCGCGGCGACGCGCTTCGGCGCCACCGGTGCGGTTGGCCGAGGGGCGCAAGCGGCCGCCAGGGTGAGCAGCACGACCCACTCCCGGCATCGATTGGCAACCATGGCTGCAAGGTACACGTTGACTATGACTTACAGCAAAGGGACGTTGACGCTCCTCGGAGCGCTCTCTAGATTCTGACACCCTTACCACCGAGCGGACCCCCAGGAAGGGATTTCGCGAGTGACTCTCGCCGCTGCTGTTGCTTGCGCATGACGCGAGCTCCTGTCCGGGCCGCTGTCTTCGCCAAGACCGACCTCGGACGCACCCGGGAGCACAACGAGGACACTTTTCTCGTCGCTGATCTCAGTACGGGCAACGCCAGCCTGCAGCCGGAGGTGCGCCAGCACGAGGTCGGCCCGCGCGGCTCGCTCTTCATGGTGGCGGATGGGATGGGAGGCGCGGCCGCCGGAGAGTTGGCCAGCGCGATGGCCGCGGATCTGATCTATCGCCACCTCGCCACCGCGTGGGCCCGGGATTCCGACGCCAGCGCGGAGCGCTTCGCTTTCCGAGTGAAGGAGGCGGTCGAGCTCGCCAACGAGCAGATCTACGCCTATGCCCGGGAGCATCCCGAAGTCCGGGGGATGGGTACCACGGTCACCGCCGCGGGCGTGTTCGGCGAGGATCTCTATGTCGCGCAGATCGGTGACAGCCGAGGCTACCTGGTCCGCAAGGGCGAGGCGATCCAACTGACGAAGGACCAGTCGCTGATGCAGCGTCTGGTGGACGCGGGCGAACTGACCGAGGAGGAAGCCGAGCAGAGCGAGCGGCGCAACATCATTCTGCAGGCGCTCGGTCCGGATCCGCGAGTGCGGGTGGACCTCACCCACCAGGTCCTTCGCCGCGGCGACACGCTCATTCTCTGCTCCGACGGACTCTCCGGCTCGGTGAGGCGGGAGGAGTTCGCCCAGGTCGCGTCGGAGCAGAAGGATCTGCCGGCGCTCTGCTCCAGACTCATCGACCTGGCCAACGAGCGGGGTGGTCCGGACAACATCACGGTGGTGGCGGCGCGGTTCGACGGGGAGGGACTGCCGGAGCCGACCGAGAGCGAGGGCGTCGGCTATCGGGTGTACCATCTGACCGAGGTGGACGAGCCCGCGGAGCCGAGTGCCCCGGAGGTCCCGGCTCCCCCACCGACCGCCGCGCCGGTCGAGCCGCCCCCCAGCCAGCCCGCCGCGCGCGGCGGCCGCACCCGCGAGATACTCGTGCTGGTGGCTCTCCTCTGCCTGCTGGCGGCGCTGCTGGCGTTCTGGCTTTGACGTCGCCCCTTGCCGCCGGCTGAGCACGCCGCTTCACCGCCGATCCAGGGCCGTCTCCGCGTTCGGCTGGCCTGGCTCGCGGCCCTCTCCTTTGCCTCGGGCTTCCCCTTCGGTCTGGTCAACGAGACGCTGCCGGTCTACCTGCGCACTCACGGCGCCGGCCTGGTGGAGATCGGCCTGGTGAGCGCCGTGAGTTTTCCCTGGACCTTCAAGTTCGTCTGGTCACCGTTGGTGGACCGACTGGGAAGCCGGCGACAGTGGATCGCGGCGTGCCTGGCCGGACTCACCCTGCTCACGCTGCTCTTCAGCCGGGTGGACTACGAGACGCTGATGCAGCCCGCCTGGCACTCCCTTGGCGGCCACCTGGGCGGCGCCGCCGCGCTGATCTCGCGGCCGTTCTGGATCGCTCTCCTGCTCATGGTCTTTCTCTCGGCGACGCAGGACGTCGCGATCGACGCCTACACCATCGAAGCGACCACCACGTCGGAGCTCGGCGTCGCCAACTCGGTGCGGATCGCCTCCTATCGGATCGCGATGTTCACCGCGGGCGGACTGCTCATCTGGCTCGCGGGACGGGAGGATTGGAAGGCGTCCTTCCAAGTCGGTACGGTGCTCGTCGCCGGGCTCACGCTGCTGGCGCTGCTGCTGCCGACCGCCGCCCGCTCCGCCGGCCCGCCGGTGGCCATCTGGGAGCCGCTGCAGGCGTTAGTGCGGCGGCCGGGCATCTGGGCGGTCGCGCTGTTCGCGATGCTGTTCAAGCTCGACATCTACGCCATGGACCCGATGACCCGCCCCTTCTGGGTGGACCGCGGGTTCACCCTGGAGGAGATCGGCGCGATCCTGACCACCGGGCGAATCCTGGCGACGGTGGCGGGCGCGGTCCTGGGAGGCGTGTTCACCACGAGGTGGGGGATCTTCCGCGCACTCTGGGTCCTGGGACTGGTGCAGGCACTCTCCAGCCTGGGCTACGCGGGCGCCGCCATTGCCGCGCCGTCCAAGCCGCTCCTGGCCGGTGTGGCGCTGTTCGAGAACTTCGCCCACGGCCTGGGCACCGCGGCGTTCGTCGCCTTCCTCATGTCGGTGTGCGAGCGCCGCTACGCCGCCACCCAATACGCGGTGCTCTCCGCGCTGCTGGCACTGGGTCGCACGCTGGCCGGCGCCGCCTCCGGCGCGCTCGCCGAGCACCTGGGGTACGGCCACTACTTTCTGGTGACCTTCCTGCTGGGTGTGCCGGCGTTCGCGCTGCTGCCCGCGATCCGGAACGCGGCCGCGCACGACTGATCAGCGGGGCCGAGGGAATCAGCCGACTCGGCGTCGGAGCCAGCGCGCCACCGCCTCCTGCATCAGGCGCTGGCGATGCCAGGCGAGGAGCACCGGTGCGTCACTGGGGAGCTCCGCCAGCAGGCGAGGGTGCCCGAAGAGCACGATGAGATCGGCGTGGGGGGCGGAGTTGGCCAGGGCGTCGCGGGCGGCCGGGCCGAAGCCGGATCGCCCTTTCCACGCCCGCGGCTCGGCGAAGGCGAGGACCACCCGCGCGCCGCCGGTGTACCGGCCCATCAGCTCGTCGCCCAGCGCGCGCTGAGTCCAATCGCTGGGTCCCGGCGGATAAGGGCCACCGACGTCGTCGTCCACCACGACCACGTCCAGCGGCCCCGCCAGCCGGAGGACGCTTCCCCGCAGCAGCCCCTGCTCCAGCAGCGCGTCGGCCAGTGCATCGGCCGAGTCAAAGGGCCCCCGGGTCACCGGTGGGGTGGGACCGCTGGCCGCCGCGACGGCGCGCTCGTACCGCCGGAGGGACTCGCCGAGGCGCTGCTGGGAAATGGCACCGCTGGTGAGCGCCAGGAGCAGCGCATCGCGAACCCGGCGCGCGTCGTTCGGATAGAGCAGCAGGTCCACCCCGGCCTGGATCGCCTCAACCGCCGCATCCGACTCCCTCCGTCCCTCGAGCGCTCCATCCATGATGAGCGCATCGGTCACCACCAGGCCGTCGAAGCCGAGCCGGCCGCGGAGCTCGCCCAGAATCGCCGGTGAGATGGTGGCGGGAAGACCGGAAGGATCGAGCGCCGGATAGGCGACGTGCGCCGTCATGATGGACGCGACCCCACACTCGATGGCGATGCCGAACGGGAGCAGATCGCTGGCGCGGAGCGTGTCCGCCCCTTCCGCAACCACCGGGAGCGCCACGTGAGAGTCCACCTCGGTCCGCCCATGGCCGGGAAAGTGCTTGGCGCAGGCGAGCGCGCCGGCTTCCTGGCAGCCTTCGATCCAGCTCCGCACCAAGGTGGCAACCCGGTTGGGATCGGCGCCGAAGGCGCGGGTCTGGACGATCGGATTCTCGGGGAGCACGTCGAGGTCGGCGACGGGGGCGAATACCCAGTTGATGCCGACGGTCCGGGCCTCCTGCGCCGTCACGGCGCCGGCCCAACGGACCACCGCGACATCCTCCAGCGCGGCCAGCGCGGCCGGCGGGGGGAACTCAGTCAGTCCCTCGACCTGCTGACCGGCTCCGCGCTCCAGGTCCGAGGCAATGAGCAACGGGCGGCCCGCCCGGCGGAGCAGGTCGGCGGTGAGCCGGCGCACCGCCTCCACCGTCCCGCCGAAGACGATGAACCCCCCGACGCCGATCGCGAGGGCATCGGCGATGGTGGCCGCCTCGTGGGCGAAGCCGCCGTCGGCTCGCCAGCGGAGCGCGGGCATGATGAGCCGGGCCGGCTCGAGCGGCGGCGTGGGCGTGGTCATGCCGGCGTCACCGTGCCGAGCACCCGAGGGCCGCCGGCCCCCGTGGCGGACGGGACGTTGCCCGGCTGACCGTGGACAGTCAGGTAGCCGAGCAAGGCGAACGCCACGGCCTCCTTGGCGTCGCCGGGGAAAAAGAGATCACTGAAGCGGAGCAGCTGGTGATGACCCGGCAGCGCCGCGAGATGTCGTTCCAGTGCCGTCATCAGCCCCGGGTGGTGGCACCCACCACCCGAGGCCACGACCTCGGCATCTCCGGGGAGCCAGCGGCCAACCGCCTGGGCCACCGCGCGGGCGGTGAGCTCCACCGCGGTGGCGACCCCGTCCGGACCAGGCACGCGGCGGTGGAGGGCCGCGGCGTAGGCGTCGCCGAATCGCTCCCGGCCGGTGCTCTTGGGCGGCGGCGCCGGGAAGAACGGATCGGCCAGGAGGTCCGCGAGCACCGACTCGTCGGGGTGACCACCGGCGGCGATATGCCCGTCATGGTCGAAGGAGCAAGCCGGGTCGACCAGGCGCGCGAGCGCGTCGATGACCGCGACACCGGGTCCGGTGTCGAAGGCGAGGACGCCTGCCTCCTCCGAGCGTCGGGGGACGTACGTGAGGTTGGCCATACCGCCGATGTTGAGCAAAATCCGGGGTGTCTCGGTCGAGGCGAAGAGCAGCACGTCGGCCATCGGCACCAGCGGTGCTCCCTGCCCGCCCGCGGCGACGTCGCGGGCGCGGAATCCGCTGACGACTCGAACGCCGAAGCGCTCGGCGAGCACCGCCGGCTCGCCGAGCTGCCAGGAGACCGTGGGTGGTTCGTGCCAGATGGTCTGGCCGGGAAAGGCGATCACGTCGAGCTCGGATGCCGGAACCCGAGCCTGGATGAGCAGCTCCTCCACCGCTTCCGCCGCCCACTCCGCGAGACGCACGTGGAGCCGGGCGAGGAACGCGGTCTCTCCGCCGGCGAGGCCACGCCGGATCTCGGCACGCTCGGTTTCGCCGTAGGGCCGGGTGACGAACTCGAGCAGCTTGGCATGGGTGGGACCTTCCAGCAACACCAGCGCGGCGTCGATGCCGTCCAGCGAGGTACCCGACATCAGCCCGACCGCGAGCGTGGGTCGCTCGGTCATCCGGAAACCGGGGGCGGGTCGCCGACCACGACCCGCAGGCGGCCGGCGTGCTCGGCGAGGAGACGCTCGGCCTCCTCGCGGGAGACACCGCACCGGGCCATGACGATGGCCGTCTTGACGCTGCCGTCGGCGCCGTCGAGGACCGCGCGGGCCGCCTCCCTCGGCAGACCGGTGGTCTCCATGAGGATTCGTTGGCTCCGGTCCACCAGCTTGTCGTTCCAGGCGCGGAGATCCACCATGAGGTTGCCGTAGATCTTGCCCAGGCGAATCATGGCGCCGGTGGTGAGCGTATTGAGCACCAGCTTGGTGGCGGTGCCGGCCTTCATGCGGGTGGAGCCGGTCACGATCTCGGGGCCGACCGGCACGGTGATGCAGACGTCGCAGGTCTCCTGCAGCAGCGGGGGTGGCGGTGAGCAGGAGACCAGCGCGGTCCTGGCGCCCAGGGTCTGCGCGCGGGAGAGCGCCGCCCGGACGTACGGGGTGGTGCCGCTCGCCGCGATGCCGACGACCACGTCGTTCGCTCCGACCCGGCGGGCGTCCATCTCGGCGATGCCGGCGTTGACGTCGTCCTCGGCGCCCTCGATCGAGCGGACCAGCGCCGGTAATCCGCCGGCGATGATGCCCACCACCATCTCGGGAGGCGTCCCAAACGTCGGGGGGCACTCGGCCGCGTCGAGCACACCCAGACGGCCGCTGGTGCCGGCGCCGACGTAGAGCAGCCGGCCACCGGCCCGGAAAGCTGTCTCGATCAGGTCGATGGTACGCGCGATCTCCACCCGCGCCCGGGCCACTGCGGCGGGGACGGTGGCGTCTTCGGCGCCGATGAGATCGACGATCTCCAGGGCGGAAGCGGTATCGATCGTGGAGCTGCGGGGATTGCGCCGTTCGGTCAGGCGCGGATCGAGGTAGTCGTCAGCCACGCGAGCAGATGAATGGGAGTATGCGGGCGCGAACCTGCCGCTAAATTAGATCCCGACCGTGCCCCGGGGCAACCTCCCGGATCCAGCCAAACCACACCACGAGGCTCGCGTGCGAATCGATCGACTGCTGCCGGCTGTCATGCTGGCCCTGTCCCTCGCCTGTGCCCATCGCGGCGAGCGCGCGGTAGCGCCGGGGATCTCGCCCGCATGGCGCTTCGCTGGAAAGTCCGGAGTGGTCGAGGGCCGCGCGGCGATGGTGGTGTCGGGAAGCCCGCTCGCGAGCGAGGTGGGCCGGGAGGTCCTCCGCGCCGGGGGAAACGCGGTGGACGCCGCCGTGGCGGTGGGATTCGCGCTCGCCGTGGTTCACCCGGAGGCGGGCAACCTCGGCGGAGGCGGATTCATGGTCATCCGGCCGCGGGACGGGACCGTCCAGACATTGGACTACCGCGAAACGGCGCCCGCTCGCGCCACCCGCGACATGTATCTCGATGCCAAGGGTGAGCCGACCGAGCGGAGCCTCACCGGCGCGCTCGCCGCGGGCGTCCCCGGCGCCGTGGCGGGACTGGCCGAGGCGCACCACCGGTACGGACGCCTGCCGCTGGCCCGACTGCTCGAGCCCGCCATCCGGCTGGCCCGCGACGGGTTCCCGGTCGACCAGTACCGGAGCGAGTCGATCCGGGGAGACAGCGCCCGGCTGGCGCTCTTCCCGGCTTCCCGGGCCAGCTTCCTCCCGTCCGGCGGGCCGCCGGCGCCCGGGACGACGCTTCGGCAAGCCGATCTCGCCGCCACGCTCCAGGCGATCAGCGACAGCGGCGCCGCCGGATTCTACCGCGGCCGGGTGCCCGATCTCATCGTGGCGGAGATGGAGCGGGGCGGCGGGCTCATCTCGCGGGAAGACCTGGCCGGGTATCGCGCCGTCTGGCGGGAACCGATCACGATCTCCTACCGCGGTTACACCATCTACTCCATGCCTCCGGCATCGTCCGGCGGCGTGACCATGGGCGAGATCCTGAACATCATGGAGGGGTACTCGCCGCTGCCACGGTTCGGCTCGACCGAGCTGATTCACCGCGAGGCCGAGGCGATGCGGCGCGCCTTCACCGACCGGAACACCTACCTGGGCGACCCGGCGTTCGTGCGGAACCCGGTGGACCGGCTGCTCTCGAAGTCGTACGCGGCCGAGCTGCGGCGCGGCATCGGCCAGCGGGCGACGCCCACGCCCAAGTTCGACCCCTCGGCCCGGAGCGGCGCGTCGACCACGCACTACTCAGTGGTGGACTCCGACGGCAACGCGGTGAGCTGTACCACGACGCTCAACGACAGCTACGGCGCCGCGGTCACGGTGACCGGCGCCGGGTTTCTGCTCAACGACGAGATGGACGATTTCGCCACGGCGCCGGGCAAGCCGAACATGTACGGCCTGGTCCAGGGTGAGGCGAACGCGATCGCGCCGGGAAAGCGGATGCTGTCGGCGATGACCCCCTCGATCGTGCTCGATCCCGAGCGGCGGCTCTATCTCGTGGTCGGCACGCCCGGCGGGCCGCGGATCATCACCATGGTCTACCACGTCATCTCCAACGTCATCGACCACCGGATGGCGCTGCCCGACGCGATCGCGGCGCCGCGCATGCACCATCAGGGACTGCCCGACAGCATTCAGATCGAGACGGGCGCCTTTCCTGAGGCGACGCTGGATAGCCTGCGGGCGCGGGGCCATGCCATCGAAGCCCGCGGGTACTGGGGGGACGTCGAGGCGATCATCCGCACCCCCGCCGGGTGGCAAGGGGTGAGCGACCCCCGACTCGGAGGCGGCGGCGCCGGGTACTGATCGGCGCCGCCGCGCCCCGCTCGAGAAAGACGACCCTGCTCAGCTTTGCGCGAGGAACTTCTGGTCCAGGGTGATGGTCACGGTGGTCCCCTGCGGGAGCACCACGTCCCGGTCCTTGGTCTCGACCGCGCGCTGGGCCCCGACGGCGCCGCCGATGACCCCACCGATGATCGCACCCTTGGTGCTGCCGCCGATCACCCGACCCACCACGGCGCCCACACCGGTCCCGACCCCCACCTTGGCAATGTCACCCGCGTTGGTCTTGCGGCCTTCCAGCTTGGTCGTGACCCCGGTGATCGACGCCGAGATCGGGTGGGGCGTGCCGCTGATGGACACCGACGTCGGGTCGATCGTGAGCGTGCCGGTGCTGTCGCTCTTGTTCTCCGACACCTTGATCGCGGTGATCTTGAGCGTCACCTGGGAGCCAGCCGGAATGACCACCCGACCAGACGCGTCCTTTACGGCACTCGCCACGGTCGCGGTGACCTCGTCACCGACCTTGTTCTTGTTAGACCGGACCTCGGCGTCGGTGGTCGCCGAGATCGTGGTTCCGGCCGCAAGACCAGCGGAGGCGGCCGGCGCCGCGGCCGGCGGAGCAGCACTAGGCTGCGGAGCCGGGGCCGCCGCCGGCGTGCTCGGCTTGGGTTTGGTGGCCGGCTTCGCAGCGGGTTTGGACGCCGGCGTGGCCGCGGGCGCAGGTGTCGCCGCGGACGTCGCGGTATCCGCTGAGGGCTGGTCGTTCAGCGGCGCGGTGGAATCCACCGGAGCCAACTGCAGGTCGCGGTTCAGACTGTCGGCCGACGCCACATCACGGCGGTCGCTTCGGCCACAGGCCGCGACGGAGATGAGGGTGAGCGCCGCGAGCATCGTTCTCGACATCGATACCTCCTCATTGATGTGACTTGCCGGGGTTCCGCCGCTCGGTGACATTTCAGCCACTCTTATGCGCGAGCTGCGATCCCTCCTGCCCTATCTCAGACCGTATCGCCGGACCTACACATTCGGCATGGTCCTGGTGGTCGTCTCCAACTACTTCATTACTCTCGGGCCGCGTTACATCGAGCGAGCCATCGACGCGCTGCGGCAGGGTTCGGCGTTCCACCAGGTACAGATCGCGCTGGCGCTGCTTCTCGCGGTGGCTCTCGCAGGGGGGGTGGCCCGGTACGGCATGCGCGAGCTGCTCAACAGCGGCAGCCGCCGCGTCGAGACCGACCTGCGGGACCATCTCTTCCATCACCTGCAGCGGATGTCGGCGGAATTCTACGACCGGTACCCTACGGGCGATGTGATGGCCCGCACCACCAACGATCTGCTGGCCGTCCGGATGGTCGCCGGCCCGGCCCTCATGTATTTGGTGGATACTACCATACGTGCCCTGCTAATTGCACCCGCCATGGTAACGATCAGCCCGCGGCTGACCGCCATGGCGTTCATCCCGCTGCTGGGCCTCCCGGTGGCGATGATCTCACTGGGGCAGCGGGTCCATCGCCGGAGTCAGGCGATCCAGGCCCAGTTCAGCAATCTCACCAGCCAGGCCCATGAGAACCTGTCGGGTGTGCGGGTGGTCCGGGCCTACCGCCAGGAGCAGGCCGAGATCGCCGCGTTCGAGCGGTTGAGCAAGGACTACCTGCGCCGGAACCTCCAGCTCGCCCGGGTTCAAGGTCTCTTCTTTCCGCTCCTCACGATGCTGGGTGGGTTGAGCGCGGTGGTGGTGCTCTATGCCGGGGGCCAGCTCGTCATGCGGGGCAGCGTGACGGTCGGCGAGTTCGTCGCGTTCGGTGTGTACCTGGGGATGCTGGTCTGGCCGATGATCGCGCTCGGCTGGGCCGTGAACCTGGTGCAGCGCGGCGCGGCGTCGATGGGGCGCATCAACGAGCTCTTCGCGCAGCGGCCCGCCATCACCGGTCCGGCGACGCCGGAGACCCTGCCGCCGGCTCGGGGCGGACGCACTGTCGAGTTCCGCGGCGTCTGGTTCGCCTATCCCGGCGCCGCCGATCGGGGCTCGGTGCTGGAAGACGTTTCCTTCCGGGTCGAGGCGGGGCGCTCACTCGCCATCGTCGGGGCCACGGGCTCCGGCAAATCCACGCTGGTCGATCTGCTGGTGCGGGCCTACGACCCGGATCGCGGCGCGGTCCTGCTGGACGGCGTCGATGTGCGCCGCCTCCCGCTGGCGGAGCTCCATCGGGCGATCGGGTTCGTCCCGCAGGAGACCTTCCTTTTCAGTGAGACGGTGCGCGAGAACGTGCTGCTCGGCGCACCGGACGACGGACGGTTGGACCGGGTGGCAGAGGTGGCCCAGCTCACCGAAGCGCTCCCCGCCCTGCCGGACGGATATGGGACGCTGCTGGGCGAGCGCGGCATCAACCTGTCGGGCGGACAGAAACAGCGTGCCGCGATCGCGCGCGCCCTGGCACAGGATCCGCCGGTCTTCGTCCTGGACGACGCGCTGAGTGCCGTGGACGCGCAGACCGAGGCCAGGATTCTTCGCGCCCTCCGCGGTGCGCTGGAAGGCCGGACCAGCATCATCGTCTCCCATCGGCTGGCCGCCGTGCGCGACGCGGACTGGATTCTGGTGCTGGACGGCGGGCGGATCGTCGAGGAGGGCATCCACGTGGAGCTCATCGGGCGGGGCGGGCGGTACTGGGAGCTGCTGCGCCGGCAACAGCTGGAGGAGGAGCTGGAGGAGGAAGAGGTCGGCGGCAGCCCGGCGTAGGGGCACCGGACTGTCATCCCGAGCGGAGCGAGGGATCTTGCCCGATGGTCCCGGACATTCGCGAACAAGATCCCTCGTCGCTGCGCTCCTCGGGATGACAGCCCCGGCTACTCCGGATGACAGCCCCGGCTACCGGCTCCGCTGCCGGTTCGGCGAATGCACTGTCAGATCTTTCGCCGCAGCACCTCCGGCGTGAGGCCCTGGAACCAGCCCGCCAGCCGGGTGAACTCGCCGCTGACCAGCAGGATTCCGACCAGCACCAGCAGGACCCCGCTCACTCGCATCACCCACGGCAGAAACCGGCGGAAGCGCTGGAACCACTCAAGAAACGACTCGAGCGCCACGGCTGCCAGCAGGAAGGGTACGGCGAGACCGGCGGAGTAGAACCCGAGGAGCAGCATGCCGCGGGAGAGATCGGTCGTGGTGGCGGCGAGCCCCAGAATACCGCCCAGCACCGGCCCGATGCAGGGGGTCCACCCGGCCGCGAACGCCATGCCCACGAAGGCGGAGCCGAGATAGCCGACCGGCTTCTGCTCCAGATGCACCCGGCGCTCCCGAGTGAGCAGCCCCGGATTGATCGCTCCCAGCGAGACCAGCCCGAACCCGATCACGATGAGGCCCCCAAGACGCTGGAGCCAGACCTGGTAGTAGTTGAGGGCACGGCCGAGCGCGGTGGCGCTGGCGCCGAGCAGGATGAAGACCAGGCTGAAGCCGGCCACGAAGAGCAGCGCATGGGCCAGCGCGGTCCAGCGGCGGGCGCCGGTCTCGGGCAGGGTCATCCCGGTGAGAAAGCCGAGATAGGATGGCACCAGCGGCAGCACGCAGGGCGAGAGGAAGCTGAGCAGGCCCGCCGTGAACGCGACGACCAGTCCCAGCGCGACTGGCTCGCTCACAGCGGTCCCAGCTCCCGCTGGCGGCAGTCGCGGCAGACCCCGTAGATCTCCACCCGATGGCGTTGGTGCTGGAACCCGTGCTCGTCCGCGATGACGGGCAGCATGCGCTCGAGCCGCTCGTTCTGGAACTCCTCCACCCTCCCGCAGCGCTCGCAGATGAGATGCTCGTGGTGGGCCTGCGCCGGCATCGGCTCGTAGCGCTTGAATCCTTCGCCGAAATCGTGCGCCCGCACCAGTCCGCTCTGGACCAGGACCTCCAGCGTGCGGTAGACCGTGGCGGTTCCCACATGCTCACCGCGTTCCTTCAGCGTGCGCCGGATGCCCTCCACCGAGGGGTGGTCCTCGGAGAGAAACACCACCTGGGCAACGAGGTCGCGCTGTCGAGTGACGGGTTGCCGATGATCGCGGAGGTAGCGTCGGAAGCGCTCGAGGAGGGCAGCCTCCTCCACCTTAGCGAGCGGAACCATCGGGCGGAGGCGGGGGCGGCGGAAACCAGCGCTCGGGCGACACCGCGAGTGGGGGGTGTTCGTCGTCGATCCGGCGCTGGGCCTCGTGCAGGAGCTGGGCGAGCGCCTCCACCGGCCCACTCCCGACCTCCAGGACCGACGACTCGAACTTGCCGCGCTCCTTGCCCTTGACCGCGAGCATGTAGCGCGCCGTGTAGATTCGCCGGCGGTCGCCATCCACCCGGGAGAGTACCGCCGTGCCGTACTCCCGTCCGTCGTGCCGAACCGAGCTGAAGACCCACACTCCGTCGACCTCGACCGGAGGGAGCTGCCCCGCCACCGCCTGAGCCAGCCGAGCCCAGCCGGGCCCGGTGCCCGGCTCGATCACGCCGACCCCTGCTCCCATCGCTCGGTGTAGAACCGGAGGACGTGCATGAAGTCCTGCGCGTTGGTCACCACCCCATAGGCCTGGTGGGTCCCGCGGTCCTTGAGCTTGTTGACGACGAACTCGGTCTGATCGACGCAGATCGTCATCAGCGGTGCCGGCGCCCCTCGGCAGAGGTGAAACGCGGGGAGCATGTTGCCGACCGCGATGGCGTGGAGGGCGGTGGCCACGAAGATGGCGCCGGTGGCCTTCACGGTGTGCTCCCGCATGGCGTCCTGGGCGGCGAGCGTATCGGTGTGGACCCCGGGGAGCGGCCCGTCGTCCCGGATGGAGCCCGCGAGCACGTAGGGCACGCCCTCCGTGACCAGCGCGTGCATGATGCCGCTCCGGATGATCCCCCGCTCCACCGCGGCCTCGATGGATCCCGCGGCGCGCACCCGATTGATCGCCCGCATGTGGAGCCCGTGCCCGCCCTGGGTCGGCTGCCCGGTGTTGCTCATGCCGAGGGTGGTCCCGAAAATGGCCGCCTCCATGTCGTGCACCGCCACCGCGTTGCCGGCGAGCACGGCCTGCACGTAGCCGTTCCGGATGAACCACTCGAAATCCGCGCGGGCGCGGGAGTGGACCAGCGCGGGTCCCACCACCCAGATGAGATAGCCGCCGCTGCGCTTCTCCTCGCCCACCCGGGCCGCGAGCTCCTCGTAGTTGACCGGCCGCTCCCGGCTCACCTCGGTGCTCATGAAGCGGAACTCGTTCGCTCCGTGCACGCTGCCGAGGAAGCCCTGGGAGTGCACCACGATTCCCTGGCTGCCGTCCTCCGCCTCACCCATGGCGATGAGGTCCCCCCGGCGGAGGCGCCTGGGCTCGATCGTCTCGAGCCCGGTGGGGCGCTTCACCACCACGCAATCCATCCGGGGGCGGACCGGAGCGAGCCAGCGGCCGTCCACCCGGATGTAGGTAGGCAGGTTCGAGGTGGAGAAGAACCCCTCGGGAAGCACGCCATCCGCCGGGAGCGGCTCGAAACGGGCCTCCGGGGCGCTGGCGAACGGCGGCTGGGAGAAGTCGGGCGAAGTCGTTGGATTGTCTGGCATTTGGGGGAGGAAGGTAGGGGGGCATCAGGGCGTATTCAAGCGTGCTGAGCGTCGCCACGGTGGGTTTACCTTTTCCCTTCCGGCCGCCCAGGGCGCGGTCGTGCTTCGCCCCGCTGGCCGCTGTCCGGCCGGGGCAACCGGCTGCCGGGCGTACCCGACCACTTCTGGCGCCTGGGCCTCCGAACCAATCTGTTTGGTGGACTCTACCTCGACGCCGACCACACGATCAGCTCCTCGTTCGCCGACGACGACGCCAACCTCATCGTGATCGACGCCTGGGGAGCCGGGGTCACCAATCTGCGGGTCGGCTGGACCGGCAATGCGGGCAACATGCAGCTCGCGCCGTTCGTCGGGCTCAACAACCTGTGGGACCGGCGGTACGTCGGATCGGTGACCGTGAACGGCAACGGCGGGCGGTTGTTCGAGCCGGCGCCGGGACGGGTGATCTACATCGGGACGGAGATCGGGTACCGGACGGCGCCTCAGCCCTAAAGCAGCGAGACCGGGTCGCGATCGATCACGATCCTGGCGCCGTGGCTCCGCGGCAGGCGCCCCGCCGCATAGCGCACCACCCGCCCGAGCGATTCCGCGGGACCCTTCAGCAGCACGTGCCACCGCCAGCGGTCCTTGAGCTTGGCGAGCGGGCACGGCGCCGGTCCCAGCACGGTGATCGGCAGATCGTGCTTCGCGGCCAGCGCGTGGCACCAGTCCGCCAGCTCCGCCGCCGTCCGCCCGACCACGACCTCGTCCAGCCCCGACACCAGCAGATTCACCAGCGACACCTCCGGCGGATAGGGCGGCGAGGCGCGCAGGAGGCGCTCCTCCTGCAGAAAGCCCTCCACGTCGTGCCGCGCGGCCCAGAGCAGCGCATGATGGGTGGGATGCCGCGTCTGGACGAGCACCCGCCCGCCCTTGGGCCCCCGCCCGGTTCTTCCCGCCACCTGAGCGAGCAACTGAAAGGTCCGCTCCGCCGAGCGAAAATCCGGGAGGTAGAGCCCGGTGTCGGCGTCGGCGACGCCGACCAGCGTCACGTTGGGGAAGTCGAGCCCCTTGGCGATCATCTGGGTGCCGATCAGCAGGTCCACCTCGCCGGCGCCGACCGCGCCGAGAATTCGCTGGTGCGACCATTTCGTGCTGGTGGTGTCGAGGTCCATCCGGGCGATCCGGGCCTCCGGGTAGCGCTCCGACAACAGTCGCTCCAGCTGTTGCGTCCCGATCCCTCGCATCTGCTGCACCGGATTGGCGCAGGCCCGACAGGTGACCGGCAGGGGCTCCTGATGCCCGCAATAGTGACATCGAAGTCCAGGCGGCGTCTGGTGGACCGTGAGCGAGATGCTGCAGCGGGGGCATTGCCAGACCTCGCCGCAGTCGGGACACTGGAGGAACGCGGCGAAGCCCCGGCGGTTGAGCAGGAGCAGGGCCTGCTCCCGCCGGGCGAGCGTGGCGACGATGGCCGCGTCGAGTGACTCGGACCAGGCGAGGCCGCCGGTGGCCGCCACCTTGGGAGCGGCGCGGAGGTCGATCAGCTCGACCGGCGGCAGCGGACGGGCCCCGATCCGCTGGGGCAGCCGCAGCAGGCGGGGCCGGCGCTCCTGGCCGCTGCCTCCGCTCTCCGTCCGCACCAGCGTTTCCAAAGACGGAGTGGCGCTGCCCAGCAGGAGCCGGGCCCCCTCGATGCGCGCCCGCACGGCCGCCACGTCGCGGGCATGGTAGCGCGGCGTCTCCCCGTTCTTGTAGCTGGCTTCGTGCTCCTCGTCCAGCACGATCATGCCGAGGTTCGCCACCGGGGCGAAGATGGCGGAGCGAGCGCCGACCGCCACCCGTCGCTCGCCGCGACGGAGCATCCGCCAGGCATCGGCCCGCTCCCCGTCCGACAGGGCGCTGTGCAGGACGGCCACCTGATCGCCGAATGCCCCGCGAAAACGGCTCACCGTCTGCGGCGTCAGGCCGATCTCGGGCACCAGCACGATCGCGCCACGACCGGCGTCCAGCATCCGGCGCACCGCCTCCAGATAGACCAGCGTCTTGCCGCTTCCGGTGACGCCGAACAGGAGCGCGCTGTCGCCGGAAGCGAGCGTTTCGATCACCGACAGCGCCGCCGCCTGGTCAGGGGTGAGCTGGGTGGGCGGCGGGGTGCCCGGCGAATCGGCGAACGGATCCCGCAGCCGCTCGGCGAGTCCGATACGCACCAGTCCGCGGGCCTCGAGGGCGCGAATCACCGCCGGCGTGAAGCCGAGCTGGGTGACCACGTGCTTGATCTGAGCCCCGCCGCCGAGCTGCTCCAGCGCCTCGTACAGCCGGCGCTGCTTGGGCGCCCGCCGGAAGAGTGCATCGCGCTCGAGCAGGGTGGGAGCGTCGCCACCGATCGTCACTACCCGCTCGGTGGCCCCCGCCCCGCCGACGTCCGGCGGCTCGACTCGGAGCTCCACAGCGCCGACCCGCGCCAGCCGGTCGAGGACCTCCCAGAGCGGCCGGCGGAGCGCCCGTGCCGCCGTCGCCACCGTTGCCTCGCCGCCCCGCCGGCCCAGCCAGTCCAGCACGTCGCCCGCGAACCCGCCGGTGACCCGGTCCGAGGTCCGGAGGGATACGACCACCTCGGACGCGCCCCACATTCCGGCGGGGAGCACGCATTTGAGGGTCAACCCGAGGGGGGCGCCATAGTAGCCCGCGATCCATTCGGCGACCGCGAGCACGCCGACCGGAACCGCGGGCTCCTCGTCCGGCGCCGCCAGGATGTCCCGCGGCTCGGCCCCGGGTGCCGGCGCGTCCACGCTCACCACGATGCCGATCAGCTCGCGGCGGCGCACCGGCACCACGACGCGGGCCCCGGGGACCACCCGGTCGTCCAGCGTCTCGGGGATTCGGTAGGTGTACGAGGAGGCGAGGGGGAGCGGGAGGGCAACCTGGGCGAACCGCGCCGGCGGCCCCGGCGGCGAGACCGAGCCGGTGGTCATCTCGCCCGGACGCCGAGCCCCGGACCCTCGGGAAGGGTCACCCGCCCGCCGTCGATCGAGGCGCCCTGAAAAGGATCGTTGGCGAGCAGCGCGGCGCCGTCCAGATCGACGATGTCCACCAGCGGCGTGAAATGCGCGGCCGCGGTGATGCCGAGCGAGCTCTCGATCATGCATCCCACCATCACCATCATCCCGTGCGCCCGGGCCACGGCGATCATCCGCACCGCCTCACGCAGGCTGCCGCACTTGGCGAGCTTGATGTTGATCCCGTCCACCTTGCCCACCAGCCGGGGAATGTCCACGGCGGTCTCGCAGCTCTCGTCCGCGATCACCGGAATCGACGCGCGACGGGTGATCTCGGCCAGCCCGTCGAGCTCGTTCGGCGGCAGCGGCTGCTCCAGCACGGTCACGCCGAACTCCTCCAGCACCGGCAGCATGGCGATCGTACGCTTGACCGTCCAGCCGCAGTTGGCGTCGACCCGGATCTCCTTGTCGGTCGTGTCGCGGATGGTCCGCAGGATCTCGACGTCGCGGTCCGTCCCGAGCTTGATCTTGAGGATCGGGTACTGGGCCGCCTCGAGCACCTTGGCCCGGATCTTCTCCGGCGTGTCGAGCCCGATGGTGAAGGTGGACATCGGCGCCTTGGCGGGATCGAGTCCCCACAGCCGATACACCGGAACGCCGAGGCGCTTGCCCACCAGGTCGTGCAGGGCCGCCGACAGGGCCGAGCGGGCCGCCGGATTCCGACGCATCATGGTGGCCCAGCGCCGCTCGGTCTCCTCCAGATCGAACGGGTTGTCCGGCATCTCGCAGGTATAGAGGTTGAGCGCGGAGAGCACCGACTCGGGTGTCTCGCCGTAGAATTTGGTCGGTGCAGCTTCGCCCCATCCCTCGTAGCCGTCCCCGTCGCGCAGGCGCACCCAGATGGTCCTGTAGTCGCTTTGGCCGCCGCGCGCGATGATGAACGGGTGCGTTGTCCGGAGCTCGAGGAACTCGGCTTCCAAATGGAGGCGCTGCGTCACGGGAGCCTCGGAGTGGTCGTAGGTTGGTCGGCAAGCGCGGCCTGTAGACTAGGCGAGCGCGGCCAGGTGCGCCAGCGCCCCCTCGGCGAGGCGGGAGGGAACGTATCCGCCTTCCAGCAAGCCGACGATCGGCACGTCCGGCAGCCGCTCCCTGAGTCGGACGGTCAGCTCGGCGTAGTGAGCCGGCTCCAGGGTGAAACCGCCGAGCGGATCTCCCCGCATCGCGTCGAAGCCGGCCGAGACCAGCACCAGCTCGGGTGTCCACTCGCGGGTGGCGGCCAGGACGGCCGCCCACAGATCGTCCACATACAGGCTGGGCGGCTTCCCCGGTCCGCGCGGGACGTTGAAGATGTTGCCCACGCCCCGTTCCTCCGCCATGCCGGTGCCCGGATACCACGGGTGCTGGTGCAGCGAGATGTAGCGAACCGTGTCATCGGACTGGACCAGCGCCTGGGTTCCGTTGCCGTGGTGCACGTCCCAATCCACGATGAGCACGCGCCGTCGTCCGGCCGCCTGCGCGTGGCGCGCGGCGACCACCACGTTGTTGGTGAGACAGAACCCCATGCCCTTGGCGGCCAGGGCGTGATGTCCCGGCGGACGGAGCGCGGCGAAGGCGTTCTCTCCGCCGGCGAGCGCGTGCTCCACCGCGGCGAGGGCAGCACCGGTGGCGCCGAGGACCGCGGCCCAACTCGCGTCGTTCAGGATGGTGTCGAGGAAGAGCGCACCGCCGCCCCGGGCACTCATCGCCTCCAGGCTCCGGAGATAGCTGTCGGGGTGCACGGCGAGGAGTGCGTCGCGGACTGCCGGCGCGGCCTCGACCAGCTCGATGGCGGGGTCACGCCTGAGAGCGGAGAGCAGCACGCGCAGCCGGGCGGGCGTCTCCGGGTGGTCGGGACCGGGATCGTGCCGGAGACAGTCCGGGTGCGTGAAGACGCGAATGGGCACCCGGCGAACTCGCCGCTAGCGGACCGGCCGACGGCGGCGGCGAAGCACGATCAGCGCCCCATTGGGCACCAGCCCCGCCTCGGCGAGCGAGCGCGACTCATCCTCCAGCTCGGCACCGCGGAATTTGAGGAGATACGCGTCCGGATTGCCGGTGACCCGGGTGGCCTGGAGCGCCTGGCGCTTCACTTCCGCCAGCGGAGTCGTCGCCGGGAGATCGAGCCGCACCTGGTCCCAGGCGTCCTCCACCATCACCCGCAGGGGGAGGATCCCGGTCACGCCGCGCTCTCCGACGGTACGGGCAGGGTGGAGAGAAAGCGATCGACCTGCTGGTCGAACAGCAGGGTCGACCCGCGAACCCGGGTGCCCTCCGCCGCGGGCATCACCGCGATGGCGATCTCCTCTCCGCCCTGGCCACGCAAGGTCAGGAAGGTCGCTCCCTCCTTTTCCGGAAACGCGGCCTGCATGGGGACCCGCTCCGCGAAGAACTGCTTCGCACGGCGAAGCACCTCCGCACCGTCCAGCGTCGTGACGACCTGGTACACCATGGCGAGGCTCAGTGAGTTGAGGTTTGCAGGCCCAGCCCGCGGATGGCGATCCCGGTCGGCTGGCCCGGCACCGCGATGCTGGAGATCAGCTTGCGGGATCCCAGATCGATGACGTCCACGGCGCCGGGATCGGCGCCGATCGATTCGCACGACACGTACGCCAGCCGGCCGTCGGGAGAGAAGGCCACGCCGTGCACCACCTTCTTGCTGGTCGGAATCCGCGCCAGCTCGGTCAGGCCGGCCGCGTCCACCAGACTCACGCTCTGCTCCTTCTTGTTGGTGACGATCACCAGCTTCCCGTCGGGCGAGGGCTCCACGTTGTAGGCGCCCTTCCCCAGCGGGATCTCCTTCACCCGGGTGAGCGTGGCCGCATCCCAGACCTGCAGGCTGTTGCCGTAGTTGCAGGCGACATAGAGCCGACGGTCATCGGGCGAGACCGACACGAAGGTCGGCGCGCACTCCATCGACATCCCCGCCATGGCATGGGGACCTCCGGTCGCGGCCCGGCGGGTGATCGCGAAGGTGCCCACCTGGAGCTCCAGGATCTCGTCGCTGTGCATGCAGGAGAGATAGACCCGGGTTCCCGCGTGATTCACCTTGACCCCGTGCGGCATGTCGCAGGAGGGGAGGTCGGTGATCTTGGTCATCGTGGGCAGGTGTACCACCGAGACGACGTTGACGCGGGGATGATCGCCGTGAAAGTCGGAGTTGGCCACGAAGGCGAACTGGCCGTCCGGCGTGAGACCGATGGTGGTGGGAAAGAGCTCGACCTCGGCGCGGCCCAGCACGGTGTCGCCCGCCACGTCGAGCTTCCAGAGCGAGCCGAACGGCGTCCCGTGCGCGATGGTGACGTAGTAGCTCTTCTGATCGCGCGCGACCGCGAGGTTGTGGGGGCCGTCGTTGTCGGATGGCATGAGGCCGACCGGCACCACGTGGTCGCGCGCCAGACCTCCCGGCACCGGGCGCAGCCAGGTGACGATGTCGGCGGATTCGCTCACGACGCCTACCCGGTACCCCGGGTCCCCACTCTGGGCCTGCGCCGCTCCGGTGAGCACGAAGGTCGCCACCGCCAACCGACGAATCACTCCGACCGTCCTTTCCGCGACGAGCGGGGAAGATAACCCGGCGCCCGCTCGGCCTGCACTACGGCCTGATAGAGCCGCCCCCGCCGGAAGAGCGCCATGAGGCCGGCGCGCCGGAGCACGACGACCAGGTCTCCCGACGGTGGCCGGGCCACGCCCTCGACAGTGAGGAAAGCGGGGAGCGTGGCGTCGGCGGGCGGCGTGATCTGGTACTCTCGCTCCCGCCAGCTCAGCTCCACTGCGGGCGGCACGGCGCGGACGACGCGGTCGAGAAAGATGTCGTCCTCCACCCGGTAGGTCCCGTCACCCAGCGGCTCCCCCTCGAGGTGGAAAGCCGGATCGAACGGCTCGCCGTCCTGGCGGGCAAAGTTCTGCTCGACCGCCCAGTCGAAGTCCTCCAGGTCGGGCCTGCGCGCCCGCCACTCCAGATGGTGACGAAGCTCGTGGGTCAGCGTCTCCCAGGCTTCGGCGCGCCAGTCGAACTCGGACTCGTCCCGGGCCAAGGCCGCGAAGGAGCCGTGGTAGAGCACCAGCCGGCTCTGTACCGCCGCCACCTCGCCGCCCTGCCCCGTGGGCAGCGGCACGCACTCCCCAAGAGTGTAAATGCCCGATCGTACGGGGTGCGGCACTGTGCGAGGAGACACGACCACCTCGGCGATGCCGTCGAGGAAGTGGGCCGGCACCTCGTCCGCCAGCCGGCGCACCATCTGCCGGAAGTCTTCGAGCCGCATGGAGGACCGCTCGCCGACCGGGGCGCCCGATCAGAGACGCTCGCCCAGGTAGTCGGCCACCCGATCGAGGCTCACCCGCTCCTGCTGCATCGAATCGCGGTGGCGGACCGTGACCGTGCGGGTGCCGGCCGTCTCACCGTCGACCGTGAGCCCGAACGGGGTGCCGGCCTCGTCCATCCGACGATAGCGCCGCCCGATGGCGCCGCTGTCATCGTAGAAACAGGTGAACCGGCGCTTGAGGCCGTGATACAGCTCGCTGGCGAGCTCCGGCATTCCGTCCTTCTTCACCAACGGGAAGACGCCGGCCTTGATCGGGGCGACCGCGGGGTGCAGACCGAGGACGACGCGGGTCTCTCCTTCCACCTGTTCCTCACGGTAGGCATCCACCAGCAGGGTCAGCGTCACCCGATCGGCGCCGGCGGAGGTCTCGACGATGTTCGGCAGGTAGCGCTGGTTCGCCCCCTGGTCGAAGTACTCCAGCTTCTTGCCCGAGAACTCCTGGTGCCGGCCGAGATCGAAGTCCCCGCGGTTGTGGATCCCCTCGATCTCCTGCCAGCCGAAGGGGAACTCGTACTGGATGTCGTAGGCCGCGCGGGCGTAGTGTGCCAGCTCGGTGGCATCGTGCTGGTGCCACTGCAGCTTGGCGGGCGTGAGCCCGAGGGCGTGGTGCCACTCCATCCGCCACTCGCGCCACCGCTCGAACCACTCGGCGTCGCTCCCCGGCTGCACGAAGAACTGCATCTCCATCTGCTCGAACTCGCGGGTGCGGAAGATGAAGTTGCCGGGGGTGATCTCGTTGCGGAACGCCTTGCCGATCTGGGCGATGCCGAAGGGGACCTTCTGCCGTGAGCTCTGCAGGACGTTGAGGTAGTTGACGTAGATCCCCTGCGCGGTCTCCGGCCTCAGGTACACGATGGCCGCCTGCTCCTCCACCGGCCCCATGAAGGTCTTGAACATGAGGTTGAAGAGCCGCGGCTCGGTGAGCGTCCCCTTGTTGCCGCAGACGGGGCACTGGGCATCGGGCTGGCCGGGCGTGCCTTTGATGCGCGGGTCGTCCGCCCGGAAGCGGTTCTTGCAGTGGCGGCAGTCGACCAGGGGGTCGGTGAAGCCGGCTACGTGGCCGGAGGCCTCCCAGACGCGCGGGTGCATCAGGATGGCGGCATCCAGTCCCTCGATGTCGTCGCGGGCATGGACCATCGCCCGCCACCAGCGGTCCTTGACGTTCTTCTTGAGCTCGACCCCGAGCGGCCCGTAGTCCCACACCGAGCCGAGCCCGCCGTAGATCTCCGAGGACTGGAACACGAAGCCGCGGCGCTTGCAGAGGGAGACCAGCTTGTCCATCAGGGTGGTGTCGGCCATGGACCGCCAAGTCGTTGAAGGGGGGTCGTGTGGAGCGAGGGAAAATAGGGCGAGCGGTGGTGCGAAGGAAGCGGGCCGGTCGACTGGCACTTCGCGCTCACCGACCGCGCGGGCACCATCGCGCGCGAGTGACCTGAGCCGGAAACGTCGGCGCCGTTCGGTCCTGGGTCAGTCAACGGCGGGCCCGTTCGCCGCTCATGGGAACCCGGAACTTGAGGGTCCGGAGATCAGCCGCCTTTCTTCCCTTCCCACAGGGGAAGATTTGGGCAGGTGGGGACCACCACACTCACGGGCAGATCTCCCGGTTTCCCACCCCACGCGCTCCCGGCATGAAGTCACAAATCATTCTTCCTGAGCGACTTACCGTCGCCCGTTGGTCGGGCCGGAATCTTGCCCCCTGACCACCATCCCTACGCCTATGAGCCAGCCCCTGAGCGCGAGCACTCCGCCTGACCAGAGCCCGACCGCACCGTCGGTCGCGATGCTGTCCCGGGAGCTTGCCGACTTCCTGGTCGAATTTTCGATCGTCCTGCACAAGCGGGCCATGTACCCCCTCGGCCACCCCCACCTGCAGGAGTCGGCCTCCCGGTTCGTCGACCGGATGGAGACCTTCCTGCAGCTGCGCGAAACGCTGGCCGTGGGCGTCGCCCGCCATCAGCTCATCCTCGGAGGTGTTGCGACCGATCCGCGGAACGCGCTGCTCAGCGATCTCGCCCGGCGCCTCCACCGACATCGAATCGCGAACATCCGTTTCGAGCGCGGGATCGGCCTCGCTGAGATCGATGCGCTGCTGGGCGAGCTCAGCGCCGATCCACAGTTGGGCGACGGTCCCCTGGGCTTGAGACCGGCCGCTTGGGCCCATTGGACTCACCTACAGATCCACCCACCCGACCTCAACCGGTTGTTGCTCGATGACGACGCCGGGGTCGCCGGGGAGGCCGGGAACAGCGAACGCGAGCTCTGGCAGGGCCTCGCCAACCTTGCTATGTCGGCGGATTCGGATGCGTCCGCCGGCCAGCAGGATCCACTTCTGGTGGCCCGGGCCATTGACGGTCAGAGCGGCCAGGTGGCATACGACCGGGTGGTCCTCGACTACTTAGGCCAGATGAACGAGGAGATGTCGGGTCGTCACGGTGCCTGGGAGCCGCGCGTCCGCGAACGGGTCTCCCGCCTCGTCGTCTCGCTCAAGCCGGACACCCTGCGCCGAGTACTTGAAGCGGGCGCCGATCACGCGGAGCGCCAGCGGTTCGCGCTCACCGCCGCCGAGGTGCTGTCGGTGGATGCAGTGGTCGAGGTGGTCGAGGCGGCCGCGAAGACCACAGGGCAGACGATCTCACATCATCTGCTGCGACTGCTCCACAAGTTCGCTCACCATGCCGAGCACGGAGCGCCGGACACCAGGGGCGAAGCGGAGGCGACTCTCCGGAACAACGTAGCGCGGCTCGTCGCGGACTGGGAGCTGGAGGACCCAAGCCCATCCGACTACACCGCAGTCCTCGACGGGATGTCGCGGCAGAGTCCCGCGGATCCGGGATCCGACTCGGAGTCCATGGCGTGCGACCCCGAAACCGTCCTGCAGATTGCGCTGGAGACCGGGAGCCTGGGTCCCCACGTCTACGACGCCCTCGACGTGATGGTCGAAAACCGGCAGCTGGCCCGCGTGGCGGAACTCCTCGAGGGCGCCCCGATCCCGGAGACCAGCGACGCGCTCTGGCGCCATGTCGCGACCGCGGCCCGGTTCCGCGCCGAGCTCGCCGCGCGGCCGATCGACTACCGCGCCGTCGAGGGGCTCGCCAAACGCCTCGGCGCGCCGGTCGTCGATCCACTCCTCGACCTCCTCGAATCATCCACGGATCGCGCCACCAGATCCCGCGTGCTGCGGATTCTCAGCGGGATCGGGCCGGCGGCGGCCGGGCCGGCGGCCCAGCGGCTGCCAACCGCCTCCTGGTACATCCAGCGCAACATGCTGACGCTGCTCCGGCGGCTCCGCACCTGGCCGCCGGGATTCTCGGCGGTACCTTACGCGCGCCACTCCGACGTGCGGGTGCGACGGGAGGCGTACAAGCTGCTGCTGGAATTTCCGCTCCAGCGAGCCTCAGCCACAGTTCACGGCCTTAAGGACACCGACGACGATGTCGTGGCGTTGGTGCTTCGGGCCTGCATGGACTCGTGCCCCGGCGAAGCGCTTCACGCGATCGAGCGGTTCATCGCGGACGGCCGTCGGACGCCGGAGCTGCGGGCGCTCGCGGTGCGGGTGTTGGCCCGGCACAGCGGGCCTGACGCCCTGCCCCACTTCCTGAAGCTCGCCGGCACTCGGCGGGCACTCTTCGGGTGGCGTCTCGAGCCCAAATCGCCGGTGGCCCTCGCCGCATTGGCCGCGCTGGCCAAATATTGGACCTGGCATCCGCAGGCAGCTGGCCTCCTCGCCCACGCGCGGGAGCACGCCGATCACGATATCCGGGTCGCGGCCCAGATGCGCTACGCATGAGCGAGCCGGTCCGGTTCCTCATATCGCTCTCCCAGGGGCTCTCGACGCTGGCTTTGTACGGCGACGGTCACCCCGCGACCGCCCGCGCCGCGGGAGCCGCCCACCGCCATCTCGCCGACCTCCAGGACGCGCTGCCACGCCTTCAGTTCACCTTCCTTCCTGGTGAGGTGCTATTCGGCCAAGAGCTGCTCCCCGAGCTGGAGAATTGGGAGTGGAGCGCTCGGCTCGCCCAGGGCGGCATCGAGCGCCTCGAGGTCACCGGTCCGGTAGACCCCGACCAGTTCGAGCGGTTTCTCTCACATGCGGCAGCGATTCTGGGGCTCCGGCCGGGCGCCGGCGTGGACCTCTGGCAGGCTGGTCCCACCAGCCCGATTCGCTTCGGCCGGGTGCGGGTGGAGGGGGTCCGCATCGAGGCGACCATAGCACCTCTGACGATCGCAACCCTGGGGTATTCCCTGCGCGAGGAGCAGGACGCGATGGGATGGGTGCATCAGGAAGTGGCGTCCAGCAACCAGCTTCCTGTGGCGGAGGCCTACGGGGTGGTGCGTTCGCTCTCGCTGGCGATGCACGGTGGCCGCGCCATGGTGCTTCCGCTGCTCCAGCTCAAGGAGTTCGATCAGTACACCACGACCCACTCGATCAATGTGTCGGTGCTGACCATGGCCCTGGCAGAATTCCTCGGTCTAGGCCCATCCGCCGTTCGGGCCTTCGGCCTCGCCGGGCTGCTCCACGATCTGGGGAAGACCAAAATTCCACAAGAGATTCTCACTAAGCCGGGTAAGCTCACGCCAGCGGAGCGGTTGGTGGTGGAGGCTCACCCGGCCGATGGGGCGCGAATGATCCTCGAGGGCAAGGAGCCGATGAACCTGGCGGCCGCCGTGGCCTACGAGCACCATCGCTGCCACGACGGGACTGGCTACCCCCACCTCCACTACCCGCGGAAGGCGCATCAGGCGAGCCGTCTGGTCCACGTGTGCGACGTGTACGACGCGCTGCGTACCCGGCGGCCGTACCGCGAGGCCTGGTCGTCCGAGGAGGCACTCGAATACATCGCCGGCCGTGTGGGTACCGAGTTTGACCCAGCCATGGCGGCCTCCTTCATCGAAATGATGCGCCGCTGGGACGATCGAATCGAGCTGCAGTCGGCGTAAGTCAAGGCTCACGAGAGCTGGTCAGGCGACGGGGTGCACGCCGGTGCCGCGCCGGCTTCGCCGTGAGGCCAAGAGGTGGCGGATGATCAGCTCCCCGTGCCCCCGCGAATTCTCGATGAAGAGACGGTTCGCGTCGTTCCCGCTCGCGATCACCCCCGCCAGGTAGCACCCTTCCACCGGAGTCGCCATCGACTCGTTGTCGTGTGTGGCAATGCCGGTATCCGGATCGACCGGCACGCCGAGCCGGCGGACCAGGGAGGTGTCGGCGTGATAGCCGGTCATGGCGAGCACCGCGTCGGCCGCGATCCGCTCCACTTCCCCGGTCTCGTCCGAGACGACCTCCACGTCGATCGGGGTGACGGCCCGGACCCGTGACCGCCAGCGCACCCCGATGCTCCCCTCCTTCACCCGGTTCACGATGTCCGGGAGCACCCACGCCTTGACGGTGCGGTCGAAGCCGTCGCCGAAGTGCACCAGCGTCACCGTCGCCCCCGCCCGCCAGCACTCCAGCGCCGCGTCGACGCTGCTGTTCCCCGCCCCGATCACCACCACACGCCGATGCCAGTAGGGATGTCCCTCGGTGAAGTAGTGGGCGACGTGGGGCAGCTCCTCGCCGGGGAGGCGGAGGAAGTTGGGGTTGTCGTAGTATCCGGTGGCGAACACCACCGCGTCCGCCCGATAGGAGACCCGGTCGTGCGGCCGGCGGACGTCGACGCGGAATCCGCCCTCCGGCTCCCGCGTCACGTCCACCACTTCCTCGCCCGGCCGCACGTCGAGGCCGAAGTGCTCCGCCACCCGGCGGTAGTAGAGCAGCCCGTCGTGCCGGGTCGGCTTCTCATGGCTCGCGATGAAGGGGATTCCGCCGATCTCGATCCGCTCCGGAGTGGAGAAGAAGGTCATGCTGAGCGGGTAGCGCTCGATGGTCGAGACGATGGTGCGCCGGTCGAGCAGCACGCATGACAGGTCGGCCTGCCTGGCCGCGATGCCCACCGTGAGGCCGATTGGCCCGGCACCGATGACGAGGAGATCGATCGATTCGCTCATACCTCGATGATCTGATCGCGGCGGGTGCCGACACTCACGTACCGGACCGGGACGTCGATGAGGGCCTGCAGTCGGTCCAGATACGCCCGGGCCGCCGACGGCAGGTCGGCGAGGCGTCTCGCGTTACCGGTAGGCTGCCGCCAGCCGGGCTGCACTTCGTAGATCGGCTGCACTCGCCCGAGCGCCTCCACCTCCGCTGGCATCTCTCCGCAGCTGGCTCCGTCCAGGCGGTAGGCGCTGCAGATCGGGACCTCGGCGAAGGAGTCCAGAACATCCAGCTTGGTGACGGCGAGCCCGGTCAATCCGTTCACCCGGGCGGCGTAGCGGACCACGGTGGCGTCGAACCAGCCGCAGCGGCGAGGCCGTCCGGTGACTGCCCCAAACTCCCCGCCCAGCTCCCGCAGCCGCTCGCCGAACGGCGGCTCGGCCTCGGTGGGCAGCGGTCCATTCCCCACTCGCGTGGTATACGCCTTGACCACCCCCAGCACCCCGTCGATGGCGGTGGGCCCGATCCCCGCCCCGACGGCCGCACCGCCGGCAGTGGTGTTGGAGGAGGTGACGAACGGGTAGGTGCCATGATCGACGTCGAGCAGCGCGCCCTGTGCGCCTTCGAGCAGCACCCGGCGTCCCGCGCGGACCGCGCGATGCACCAGCAGGCCGGTGTCGGCCGTGAGCGGGAGCAGCCGGGGAGCCAGCCGATCGAGCAACTCGACGTGCTGGTCGAGCGAGGCGCGCTCGCTGCTGCCCATCATCTCCAGCAGGCGGTTGGCGCGGCCGACACGGTCGGCCAGCATCGTGCGGGCGCACTCCAGCCGCCGGAGGTCGGTGAGCCGTATTCCCCTGCGCCCGTACTTGTCCTCGTACGCCGGGCCGATGCCTCGGCCGGTGGTCCCCAGCTTCTGGCTCTTCTCGCTGGCCGCATCCAGGAGCTTGTGATAGGGGAGCACCAGGTGGGCCCGATCGGAGACGAAGAACCGACTCGTGGTGTCGATCCCCCTCGCCGCCAACTGGTCGAGCTCGCCGAACAGCGTCTCCGGATCGAGCACCACCCCGTTGCCGACGATGCAGGTGACGTTCGGGTGGAGGATGCCCGAGGGGATCTGTCGCAGGATGAACTGCGAATCGCCAATGACCACCGTGTGGCCGGCGTTGGCGCCGCCCTGGTAGCGGACGACCAGCTCGGCCTGCTCGGCCAGCACGTCGACCAGCTTGCCCTTGCCCTCGTCGCCCCACTGGGCACCGACGACCACCATGCAGGTGGTCTTCGCGTCGAACATGCGGCATCTCCCGATAGACCAATGAAAAGAGCCCCTCGCGGGGCTCCAGCATCCTCGACGAAACCTATGCACTGGAGAGCCAAACGTCAATTCGAGCCGAGGGCACGCCCGATCCGCTCCGCCGCAGCGAGCGAGAGGTCGTCGGGCGTATCCCGCGCCGTGTGAATCCGCCGGAGGGTGCGCCAGGTGAGCCGCCCCACCGTGAGCGCCGGCACTCCCGCCCGGGCGAGCGGCAGGCTGTCCACCAGAATGCCGAGCGGCAGGCGCCGCCGCCGGGGCGCGAGCCCGGCGGCCTCGAGCCGGGCGGCCTCGACTTGGGCCAGCGCGTCCCCGCGGGCGTCGTGGCTCACCAGATAGAGCTCGCCCTCCTGGTCGATCGTGTCCAGGTTCACCACCGTCGACCCCCGCAGTCGCTCGGAGGAGAGCCGGGCGAACATCCGCGCGCCCACCAGGCCGAACTCTTCCGCGCCGGTGATGAGCACACCGGTCTCCGGGTCCCGCGAGGCCTCGGCGGCCGCCAGGGCGGCGAGGACACCGCTGCCGTTGTCCCGAGCGCCCTGCGAGGTGCCGCGGAGTCGTCCTCCACCTGCCAAGGCCCCCGCCAGCAGCGCCAGCAGCGCGCCCACCGCGACGAGAGGCAGCGGTACGGCCCCTTGGAGTCGGAGCGCCGCCAGCGCGCTGAGCGCGGCCACCGCCGTGGCGATCACCCAGACGGCCACCAGACGCCCCGCCATCGAGTGTCCCTGTGCCTTGGTGTCGAGATGCGCGACGATCCAGCGCCGAATCGGCCCGTCGCCGCGGGTGGCGATGAGGTTGGCGTCTTCCCGGAGCGCTGCCCCGAGGGTGATCCAGCCGGCGCCGATCCCGAACGCGAGCAGCACCAGGCTGGCGAGACCGGTCACCCAGAGCAGCAGCGCTCCCCAGGCGGGAGCGCCCGGAAAGGACAGGAGCGGCAGGAGCAGCAGCGCCAACCCGCCGAGCCCCGCGCCGAACACGGGCAAGGCATTGAGGCTTGCTGGAGCGAAGCTGAATCGTTGGACCGAGACCCGATACCCGAGTCCGGATAGGTGGGCCGTCACCGCCTCCCGGGCTTCCACTCCGGCGGCCGTGCCGGCCTCGCGCGGCAGACTCAGCACCAGCGCCATGGTCTGCTCCAGGCTCGGCATAGGAGCGTGGATCAGCCGGACGCCTGCTTCGAGCCTTTCTTGCCGGACCCCCCGCCGCCAGTGCCCGGCAAGCCGGCGAGGGCCACCGCCGCCTTGGAGGTTTCCTGCGTGATGAGGCCGGCCTCGACCAGCTCCGCGAGATGCTGCTCGTAGGTCTGGGTGCCGAACTGCTTCTTGCCATCGGCCATGTGGCGCCGGAGCTCGGTGGTGCGTGCGGGGAAACTGAGGCATTCCCGGACGGCGGGGGTGGTGATCAGCACCTCGACCGCGGGGACCCGACCGTGGTCGCCCTTCTGGGGCAGGAGCTGCTGGGAGATCACGGCGCGCAACGCCTCGGAGAAGCGCATCCGCCCGATGTCCCGCTGCTCGGCCGGCAGGGTCGCATGCACCCGCTCGATGGTCGCGACGACGTCCGGAGTCGGCAGGGATGCGATGACCAGGTGGCCCCGCTCGGCCGCCTTGACCGCGATGTCGATGGTCTCCGCATCCGCCATCTCGCCGAGGACCACGACGTCGGGGTCCTGCCGGAGTGCCGCGCGAAGGCCGATGGCGAGGCTGTCGGTATCGACGCCGACCTCCCGCTGGGTGATCGAGCAGCTCAGATCGCGGTGCAGGAACTCGATCGGATTCTCGATGGTGATCACGTGCTTGTGCATGGTGCTGTTGATGTGGTGCAGCATGGCGGCGACGGTCGAGCTCTTCCCGCTTCCGCTCACGCCGGTCACCAGCACCAGTCCCCGCTCCGAGTCGGCCACCGTCTTGAGCACCTCGGGCAGCCGGAGCGACTCGATGGTCGGCACGGTGAAGGGGATCACCCGCATCACGATCATGAAGGACGAGCGCTGACGCAGCACGTTCACCCGGAACCGGCCCACACCCGGCATCCCCCAGGAACAGTCGAAGTCGCGCAACCGGTCGAGCTGGGCCCGGTCGTGATCGCCGCTGATCAGCTTGAGGGCGATCGCCTTGGTCTGGTCGGGCGTCAGTCGTTGCTTGGTGAGCGGCACCAGCTTGCCGTTGATCCGCGCCCGGAAGACGTCGCCGGCCTTGATGTGCAGGTCGGACGCGCCGCGCTCGACCGCCGCCTTGATGATCTTTTCCATGGAGCGCCGTCAGTTCGAAAAGTGAGAGGACCGGCAGTCGGCCGGCAGGAATCCCATCCGCTCGCGGACTTCCCCCATCGTCTCCGCGGCGATCCGCCGGGCCGCTGCCGCGCCGTCGCCCAGGATCTGGTCCACCCGCTCCGGTTGGGCCTGCAGCTCGAGCGCGCGCTCCCGGATGGGCGCGAGGGTCCGGATGATGTTGTCGGCCAGGACGCGCTTGCAGTCGAGGCACCCCCACTTGGCGCCCCGGCAATTCTCGGCCACCAGCGCCACCGTGTCGGGCGGTGAGAAGTACTGGTGGAGGTGGTAGATGTTGCAGACGTCGGGATTGCCCGGGTCCCGTCTGGTGACCCGCGCCGGATCGGTCTTGGCGGGCCTGAGCTTGGCCCAGATCTCCTCCGGCGTGTCGAGCAGGCCGATGGTGTTCCCCAGGCTCTTCGACATCTTGGCCTGGCCGTCCAGTCCGACGATCCGCTTGGCCTCGGTGAGGAGCGGCTTGGGCTCCGGAAAATAGTCCTCGCTGCCGGCGAACTCCGCGTTCCATTTGCGGGCGATCTCCCGGGTGAGCTCCAGATGCTGGGTCTGGTCCTCGCCGACCGGGACGAGATCCGCGCGGTAGAGCAGGATGTCCGCCGCCATCAGGATGGGATAATTCAGCAACCCCGCCGGGACACTTTCCACGCGCTGAGACTTATCTTTGAACTGCGTCATCCGCTCGAGCTCGCCGATCGGCGTGATGGTGTTGAGCAGCCACTGCAGCTCCGAGTGCTCCGGCACGTGCGATTGGACGAACAGGATGACGCGTGCCGGATCGATGCCCGACGCCAGCAGCCCGACGGCCATCTCCCGCGTCCGCTGGGCGAGTGTGGCCTGCTCGTACTTTCCGGTGATCGCGTGCAGGTCTACGACGCAGTAGATGCAGTCGTAGCTGAGCTGGAGGGTCACCCAATTCTGGACCGCACCGAGCCAGTTGCCGATATGCAGCTCGCCGGACGGTTGAATCCCCGAGAATATCCGTGGCATCACCCAAGTTACCCGGTTCGGTTGAGGCCAGCAAGACAGTGTCTGCCTTGAACTTACTGCACCTGGCCAGGGCAGCAGCCGGGCGAGCCGCCGGCTATCTGCGCTCGGTCCAGCGGCCGGCCGATCCCAGCCGCTGGACCTTCAAGGGGAGCCGCGATTTCGTCACCGAGGTCGATCGCACGGCCGAGCGGATGATCGCCGAGACACTGCTGGCGGCGACGCCGGGTGGACGGATGGTCGGCGAGGAGCTCCGCCCCGAGATCGTGACCGACGGACTGGTCTGGATCGTCGATCCGCTCGACGGCACCACCAACTTCCTGCACGATTTTCCCAACTACGCCGTCTCGATCGCCGCCGCGGTGGACGGCGTTCTGGAAGCCGGGGTGGTCCTGCAGGTCCCTCGCAACGAGATGTATCACGCCTGGCGCGGCGGCGGCGCCTGGCAGGGAGAGCGCCGACTCTCGGTGTCGGCCATCGAGGACCCGGCGTTCGCGCTCATCGGCACCGGGTTCCCCTTCAAGGACGTCACCAGGTTGGCGGAGTACCAGCGGCAGTTCGCCCGTGTTGCCGCGCGGACCAGCGGCATTCGCCGGCCCGGCTCCGCCGCGCTCGACCTGGCGGACGTGGCCGCGGGTCGGTTCGACGGCTTCTGGGAGCAGCAGCTCTCGACCTGGGACATCGCCGCGGGCGTGCTGCTCATCCGCGAGGCGGGCGGCAGGGTGACCGACCCCCGGGGACGGGACGTGGGGATCGAGCATACCGCCCTCGTCGCCGGCAATCCGGCGATTCACGCCTGGCTCCTCGACGTGCTCGCCTCGGAGGCTTGAATGCCGCTCGACACTCGAAACGACGACCAGTTGCCCGGCCTCGAGAGCCCGCTCGGTGAGTGGATCGCCGCCCTGGCCCGTCCCACCGCGACCGCCGCGGGAGGCACCGCGGCCGCCCTGGGCGGGGCGCTCGCGGCCGCGCTGGTGGGCATGGTGGCCGGGCTCACGCTGCAGCGGGAGAAGTACGCGGCGGTCCATCTCCAGGCCAAGCGCTCGCTCGATCGGACGACGGAGCTGAGCGGCCACCTGGTCGAGCTCGCCGCGCGCGACGCGGAGGCGTTCGCCCGGTTTACCGAGGCTCTCGCCCTGCCCCGGGCCAGCGAGGCCCAACGTGCGGCGCGGGAGACGGCCAAGCAGGCGGCGGTCCGGACCGGCACCGCGGTGCAGCTCGAGCTGCTCGGCCGCCTGGCCGAAATCGCGGAGCTGGCCTCGGCGATGGCCGACGGGGGACTCGCGAGCGCGTTGGGCGATGCGGCCACCGCCGGCTTCCTCGCGGCGGGCGCGGCGCGGAGCGCCTACTGGGCCATCCGCAGCAACGTCCAGGGCGCGCCGAGCGCGAAGGCGACGCTGGAGCGGGCGTTGGCACTGCTGGAGCGGGTCGAGGCGACCGAGTGGCGGGTACGGCAGCTGCTGAATGAGCGGGTGCGCTGAGGCTCAGCGGGTGGTCAGGATCCTGGTGCCGTTGGCGGTGATGGCTACGGTGTGCTCGAAATGGGCGGAGAGCGTGCCGTCGGCGGTCACCACGGTCCACTTGTCAGCCAGCGTCCTCGTCGTCGGGCTGCCGATGGTGATCATCGGCTCGATGGCGAGGGTCATCCCCTCCAGCAGCCGCGGCCCCCGCTTGGGGCTGCCGTAGTTGGGGACCTGGGGCTCCTCGTGGAAGCGGGTCCCGATGCCATGCCCCACCAGCTCGCGCACCACGCCGTACCCCGCCCCTTCCGCCACGGTCTGCACCGCGTGCCCGATGTCGCCCACGTGGTTCCCTACTCTCGCCTGGGCGATGCCCGCGGCCAGACATTGCTGAGTCACCTCGAGCAGGCGCGCCGCCTCCGGCGTGATGTTCCCCACCCCCAGCGTGGTGGCCGAGTCGGCGTGCAGCCCCTCGAACTGGACCCCGACGTCCACGCTCACCAGGCTCCCCTCCTTGAGCACCCGCTTGGGAGAGGGGATGCCGTGCACGATCTCCTGGTCGATCGAGGTGCAGAGCGTCTTGGGAAAGCCGTAGAGCCCCTTGAAGGAGGGCGTGGCCCCCTCGTGGCTCCGGATGAACGACTCGGCCGCGACGTCGAGGTCTTCCGTGGTCATGCCCGGCCGCAGAATCTCCCGCATGAGGGCCAGGGTGCCGGCCACGATTCCGCCGGCGTGGGCCATGACCTCGATCTCCTTGGGGGACTTGAGCGTGATCACGCTAGCGCCCCAGTGCCTTCCGAACCCGGCCGGCGATCTCTTCGACCGAGCCGACCGCGGGCACCCGCTTGACCCCGTTCCGGGCCTCGTACCACGCGAGGACCGGGGCCGTCTGCTCCCGGTACGCCCGAAGCCGGGTGCCGATGGCGGCCGGATCGTCGTCGGGCCGCTTCTCCTGCACCAGCCGCCGGCCCAGCCGCTCCATGATCTCTTGGTCGGTGACGTCGAAGAAGAGCACCGCGTCGATCTTGCGTCCCTTCTCCCCCAGGATCCGCTCCACGCCTTCGGCCTGCGGGATGGTGCGGACGACGCCGTCGAAGATCACGCCGTTGGCGGCCTCCGGCTTGCCCAGCTCCTCCCACACCACGCCGAGGATGATGTCGTCGCTCACCAGGTGCCCGGCCTCCATGATGGCCTTGGCCTGACGGCCCAGGGGCGTGCCCCGCTTCACCGCGTCCCGCAGCAGGTCGCCGGTGGCGAACTTGGGGAGCCCGTACGCCGCAGCCAGCAGCGCGCCCTGGGTGCCTTTACCCGCGCCGGGCGGGCCCATGAGCAGGATGTCCACCGGTATCCTTTCGAGAAGGTCGATGGGCGATGGGCCATGGGGTGCCCATGGCCCATCGCCCATCGTACTCCCAGCCGAGACCTACATATACCGCTGTTGGCGACCCCTGAACTTGACCCGCCCGGTCTTCATGAAGCCGTCGTACTTCCGCAGCGTGCGGTGCTGCTCGATCTGGGCGATGGTGTCCAGCAGCACCCCCACCACGATGAGCACCGAGGTGCCGCCGAACCCGCGCGTCGGGATGCTCAGCCACTTGGAGACCAGAATCGGCAGGAGCGCGATCCCGGCGAGGAAAAGGCCGCCGGGCAAGGTGATCCGGGCCAGCACCGAGTCGATGTAGTCCGCCGTGCTCGCCCCCGGCTTCACCCCAGGGATGAATCCGCCCTGCTTCTTCAGGTTCTCCGCCAGATCGACCGAGTTGAAGATGATCGAGGTGTAGAAGTAGCTGAACAGCAGGATCATCACCGCGAAGGTGAGGTCGTAGGGTAGCTCGCCCGGCGCGAAGAAGCCGGCGATATCGGTGAGCACCGGGTTCTTGGTGAAGCTGGCCAGGGTGCCGGGGACGATGATGATGGTCTGGGCGAAGATGATCGGCATCACGCCGGCCGTGATCAGCCGGATCGGGATGAAGGTCTTCTGCCCTTCCCGGATGCGACCGCGCCCCATCACCTTCCGCGGAATCTGGATGGGAATCCGCCGGGCGGCGATGGTCATGCCGACCACCGCGGCGATCACCGCCACCAGGATCGCCAGGAAGAGCACGGCGCCGGGCGCGCTCACCACGCCGCTCCGGATGAACTGGAGCAGCTGCAGCGTGCCGGGCCAGAGCCGCTCCAGAATCGAGAAGGTGATGAGCAGGCTCATCCCGTTGCCGATGCCCCGCTCGGTGATCTGCTCGCCCAGCCACATGACGAAGATGGCACCGGTAGTGAGGGTGACCACCATGATGAGGCGGGACGCGAACCCCGGGTTGGCGATCGCGCCGGGGATCGATTCGGTGAAGAGCGCGAAGGTGTAAGCCTGGGAAAGCGAGATGAACACGGTGAGATACCGGGTCCATTGGGTGATCTTCTTCTTGCCCTCCTCGTCCTTCTGCATCTTGCCGATCGACGGGGCGACCCCGCCGGCCAGCTGGAAGATGATCGAGGCCGAGATGTAGGGCATGATCCCGAGCGCGAACACCGTGGCCCGGGAGAGGCCGCCGCCCAGAGCGTCGTACAGTCCGAAGAACCCGGCGGCGGCGGAGTTCCGGATGAAGTCGGCCAGCGCGGTGACGTTCACCCCCGGCGCGGCGATATGAGCGCCGATCCGGTAGATGACGAGCGCGAGCAGGGTGAACAGAAGCTTGCGCTTCAGCTCTTCGTCGATGGCCAGTGTGGGGACGCGCGGTGCCGTCACTTACCCCTCGATTGTGCCGCCGGCCGCCTCGATCTTCGTGCGTGCCGACGCGGAAAGGGCGACGCCTCGAACCGTATAGGCCCGGTCGGCGTCGCCGGTGCCCAGGAGCTTGACCGGGACGTCGATCTTCCCGATGAGGCGCGCCGAGTACAACGTCTCCGGCGTGATCTCGCTGGCGGTGACCTTCTTGAGCTGGGACAGGTTGACCGGCTGGGATGCGACCCGGAACGGGTTGGTGAAGCCGCGCTTGGGCAGCCGCCGGTACATCGGCATCTGTCCGCCCTCGAAGCCCGGATTGGTTCCGCCGCCGGTGCGGGCCTTGTGTCCCTTGTTGCCCTTGCCCGACGTCTTGCCCAGCCCGGAGCCGGGGCCGCGCCCGACGCGCTTCCGCGCCTGGGTCGAGCCGCGGGCCGGCCGCAGCGTCGACAGGGTCACGGTCTTGATCTGGTCCGCCATCAGCTCTCCTCTGCCGGCGTCACCTCGATGAGGTGACGCACCTTGAACAGCATGCCGCGGATCGACGCGGTATTGGTCAGCCGGACAGTCTGCTGGTGATGCCGGAGACCCAGGGCGCGCAGCGTGCGCCGCATCGTCTCCGGGTGGCCGATCCCCGAGCGGATCTGCTTCACCGCCAGGGTGGCCGCCTCTGCCTCGGCGGGGATGGCGGCGGCGTGGTACTTGGGGCCCTGGCGGCCCACGACCGGATTGCGACCCATGATCAGGCTCCCTGGCGCGGCTTGTACGCGATCTGGTCGAACTCGACCCCGCGCTCTCGCGCTATCTGACGCGCCGAGACCAGCTGGCTCAGCCCGTTCATCGTGGCCCGCACCATGTTGTGCGCGTTGGAGGAGCCCAGGCTCTTGGTCAGGATGTCGGTGATCCCGGCGCACTCCAGCACCGCCCGCACCGGCCCGCCGGCGATGACGCCGGTGCCGGTCGCCGCCGGCTTGAGCAGCACCCGGCCCGCGCCGTGCTTGCCCAGGACCTCGTGCGGGATGGTGGAGCCGGTCTTGGGCAGCTCGACCATCGAGCGCTTGGCCGCCTCGACCGCCTTGCGGACCGCCTCGGAGACCTCGTTGGCCTTGCCGGTGGCGATGCCGACCTTGCTCTTGCCGTCGCCCACCGCGACCAGGGCGTTGAAGGAGAAGCGCCGGCCGCCCTTTACCACCTTGGCCACTCGGTTGATCGCGATGACGTTCTCGACGTGGTCGCTCTGGTGGTCGCGGTCGCCGCGATCGCGCCGCGGCCCCCGGCCGCCTCCACTCCGCTCGCCGCCGCCCCGCCCCCCGCGCCCGCGCGGCCGATCGGTGCCGGCGGGACGCTCCGCGACCGCCGGCCCATCGGCGGGATTGCCGGTCTGCGCGGCGGTGCCGTCGGCACCCGCCCCGCCGTGAGAGCCCGGCCCGCTGTGGGTGGTGCCTGCAGTCTCTTCAGCCATTTAGAACTCCAATCCAGCTTCGCGCGCGCCGTCGGCGACGGCCTGCACGCGACCATGGTAACGGTAACCCGCGCGGTCGAACACCACCTTGGTGACCCCGGCGGCCTTGGCCTTCTCCGCCAGCAGCTTGCCCACTGCCTTGCCCCGGACCACCTTGCCGGCGCCCTCGGCCTGGATCCCCTCGCTCGCGTCGCTGACGCCGAGCAGGGTCACGCCGAGATCGTCGTTGACCAGTTGGGCGTAGATGTGCTTCAGCGAGCGGAAGACCACCAGCCGCGGCCGCTCGGCGGTGCCCGCCAGCCGGCGGCGCACCCGGAGGTGACGGCGATAGCGCAGATCGCTTCGGGTCTTGGGCGCGTGTATGGTGCGCATCCTTACTTGGCTCCTGTCTTGCCGGCCTTGCGGCGGACATGCTCGCCCTGATAACGAATGCCCTTGCCCTTGTACGGCTCGGGCGGGCGGACGGCGCGGAGCTCGGCGGCGACCTGGCCCACGGCCTCCTTGTCGGCGCCTTCGATCTTGACCGTGGTGTTGTTCTCCACCGAGATCTTGATCCCCTTCGGCGCCTCGTACTTCACCGGGTGGGAGTAGCCCACCACCAGGTTGACGCCGTAGGGCTTGGCCTCCGCCTTGTACCCCACGCCCTGGATCTCGAGCGTCTTGACGAACCCCTTGGAGACCCCGTCCACCATGTTCTGGACCAGGGTCCGGGTGAGCCCGTGGAGTGACTTGTGGCGCTTGTCCTCGCTGGGCCGGGCCACCGTGAGGACGCCATCCGCGAAGGCGAGCTGCATCTCGGGATGGAGGGTCCGCCGCAGCTCGCCCCGAGGGCCTTTGACGGCGACCGTCTGGCCCTGGAGGTCGAGATTCACGCCCTTGGGCAGGGTGACCGGCTTCTTGCCGATGCGCGACATGCCGCCTCCTACCAGACCACGGCGAGCAGCTCGCCGCCGAGGTTCGCGGTGCGGGCCTCGCGGTCGGTCATCAGCCCCTTGGGGGTCGAGACGATCGCCATGCCGAGCCCGTTCTTGACCCGGGGGAGCTCGCGGCACTTGACGTAGCGCCGGAGGCCGGGCGTCGAGACGCGCCGCATCTCCCGGATGACCGGGAGCTCGTTGTGATACTTCAGGTACAACCGCAGGACGCCGTGGGCGCCGTCATCGAGGATCTTGAAGTCCGCGATGTAGTGGTTGTCACGCAGCAGCCGGGCCACCTCGGCCTTCAGCTTGGACACCGGCATGTCGACGCGCCGATGGCCCGCCGAGCAGGCGTTCCGGATGCGGGTGAGCATATCCGCGACGGGATCTGTCAGGCTCATTCCCTATGTCCCCTTACCAGCTGGCCTTGCGCACGCCCGGGATTTCCCCCTTCAGGGCGAGCTCACGAAAACAGATGCGGCAGAGGCCGAACTTCCGCAGGACGGCGCGCGACCGCCCGCACCGCTGGCAGCGGCGGACGGCGCGTACCTTGAACTTCGGCGTGCGCTTGGCTCTCTCGATCCAGGCAGTCTTTGCCATTTCCTCTCGTCTCCTCTAGGCGACGTGCTGCGGGGTCTCGCCGCGGAACGGCCAGCCCAACTCGCGCAGCAGGGCCATCGCCAGATCGTCCCGTTCGGTCGAGGTCACGATGGTGATGTCCATTCCGTGGATCTTCTCCACCCGGTCGAAGTCGATCTCGGGGAAGATCATCTGCTCCTTGATGCCGAACGTGTAGTTCCCCCGCCCGTCGAAGCTCCGGTTGGGCAGCCCGCGGAAGTCGCGGATCCGGGGAATCGACAGGGTGATGAAGCGATCGAGGAACTCGTACATCCGCGCCCGGCGCAGCGTCACCGTGGCCCCGACCGGCATGCCGGCGCGGAGTCCGAAGTTCGCGATCGCCTTCTTGGCATGGGTCACCACCGCCTTCTGCCCGGTGATGAGCCCCAGCTCGTCCACCGCCGCCTCGAGCTGCTTGGGATTCTTCCCCGCGTCGCCCATGCCGATGTTGAGGACGACCTTGGTCACCCGCGGCACCTGATGCCGGTTGGGGAGCCCGAAATCCTTCTGCAGCTTGGCCCGGACCGTCTTCTCGTAGAACTCCTGCAGGCGGGGGGTGCCCTCCGCCGCCTTGGGCGCATGGTCCACCGCGCCGGCCGGTGCCTTCTCCTTGCCTTTGCCCTTGCCGGGAGCCGCCGGCGCGGCCTGGCCCCCACCCTTCCCCGGGGCCGTCTTCGGCGTTTTCGCCTTGGTCTCGGCCATCGTTACCGGTTCCTCGGGATCGGCTGGTCCGATTTCACGGCGATCCGCTCCACGGTCCCATCGGTGTCCACCCGACGCCGGACCCGGGTGGGTTCCCCGCTCTTGGGATCGATCAGCATCGCCTTCGAATGGTGGATCGGCGCCGGGAACTCCACGATCCCGGCCTCCGACGTCTGGCTGGCCCGCCGGTGCCGCTTCACCACGTTGACGCCCTCGATGGTGATCCGCGCGGTCTTGGGGTCCACCCGCAGCACCCGGCCCCGCTTGCCCTTGTCGTCGCCCGAGATGACTTGCACCGTGTCACCCTTGGTGATCCGGAGGCGCGTGCGCACCGGCGGCTGGTGGCGCACCCGCTTGGCCTTCTTGTACACGAGCGGCTTCATGCTACAGCACCTCCGGCGCGAGCGAGACGATCTTCATGTATCGCTTCTCGCGCAGCTCCCGGGCGACCGGGCCGAAGATACGGGTGGCCCGCGGCTCGCCCGCGTCGTTGATCAGGACCGCGGCGTTCTCGTCGAACCGGATGTAGGAGCCGTCCTTCCGGCGGGTCTCCTTGGCCGTCCGCACGATCACCGCCTTGGCGACGTCGCCCTTCTTCACCTGGCCGGTCGGGATGGCGTCCTTGATGGCCACCACCACAATGTCGCCCAGGCCGGCGTAGCGGCGCTTGCTCCCGCCGAGCACGCGGATCACCAGCGCCCGTCGGGCGCCTGAGTTGTCCGCGATCCGGAGAATCGATTCCTGTTGCACCATGGCTATTTGGCCCGGAGGACGATGTCGGTGACCCGCCAGCGCACCGTCTTGGCGAGCGGCCGGGTCTCCATGATGCGGACCGTGTCACCGGCCTTGGCGCCCTGCTCGTTCCGCGCCTTGACCGTCTTGGTCCGAGTGACCTGCTTGCCGTACACCGGGTGCGCGAAGCGCCGGATCAGCGAGACGGTGACCGTCTTCTCCATCTTGTCGCTGGTCACGACGCCGGTGCGGGTCTTCCGCTGCGCGCGGGTCGCCTGCTCAGCCATGGCTTTCCTTCTCCCGGAGGATCGTTTGCAGCCGCGCGATGTCGCGCCGGATGGCCCGGAAGCGCATCGGGTTCTCGATCGACTCGGTGGCGGACCGGAAGCGCAGGTTGAAGCGCTCGGTGACGAGCTCCTCCAGCCGGGTCTTCAGGTTCTCGACCGACATCTCCCTGACCTCGTTCACCTTCATCGCTCAGATCTCCTCACGCTTGATGAAGCGCGTCCTGACCGGGAGCTTGGCGGACGCGAGCGCCAGGGCCTTCTTGGCCAGGTCCTCGCTGATGCCCTCGACCTCGAACATCACCCGGCCCGGTTTGACCACCGCCACCCAACCCTCGGGGTTCCCCTTGCCTTTGCCCATGCGGGTCTCGGCCGGCTTCTTGGTGACCGGCTTGTCGGGGAAGATCCGGATCCAGACCTTGCCGCCCCGCTTCATCTCCCGGGTCATCGCCACGCGGGAGGCCTCGATCTGCCGGTTGGTGACCCAGCCCGGCTCCAGGCTCATCAGCCCGAACTCGCCGAACGCCACGGTGTTCCCCCGGCTGGCGATGCCCTTGGTCCGGCCCTTGAAGGTCTTGCGGAACTTGATTCGCTTCGGCGCCAGCATCGGACTCAGGCCCCCGTGCTGTAGGTGCGGCCGGACACGTCCTCGATCACCTCGCCCTTGAAGATCCAGACCTTGATGCCGATGGTGCCGTAGGTCGTCTTCGCGGTGCTGGTGGCGTAGTCGATGTCCGCCCGCAGGGTGTGCAGGGGCACCCGCCCCTCGTGATAGCCTTCGGTGCGGGCGATCTCGGCGCCGCCAAGCCGGCCGGCGGCCCGCACCTTGATCCCCTGTGCGCCCATCCGCATGGCGCTCTGCACCGCCCGCTTCATGGCGCGGCGGAAGGAGATGCGCTGGGTCAACTGGTGGGCGATGTTGTCGCCGACCAGCTGGGCCGAGAGCTCCGGCCGCTTGATCTCCTCCACGTTGATGGCCGCTTCCTTGCCGGTGAGCTGGGCCAGCTCGTCCCGCAGCTTGTCCACCTCGGCCCCGCGCTTGCCGATGACCACGCCCGGCCGCCCGGTATGAACCGTGATGGTGACCTTGCCGGGCCGCCGCTCGATGTCGATCTGCGCGATGGCCGCATGGCCCAGCCGCTGCTTCAGGTACTTCCGGACCAGCTCGTCTTCCTTGAGCAGCGCCGGCATCTCCTTGGTGGCGAACCAGCGGGACGACGACTGCTTGACGATGCCGAGCCGGAGCCCGATCGGATGCGTCTTCTGGCCCATTTACTCGTTCTCCTTGGCTTCCACGCGAATCTCCACGTGGCTGGTGCGCTTCTTGATGGGGGTGGCCCGCCCCTGCGCCGCCGCCGTGAAGCGCTTGAGCGGCTGCCCGCCGTTGACGATGGCGGTCTTCACGTAGAGCGCGTCCGGATCGAAGCTGGCGTTGTCCCGCAGCGCCTTCTGCTCCGCGTTGGCCACCGCCGACTTCAGCGTCTTGGCGATCTGCTTGGCCGCGAGCTTCTTGTTGAACTTCAGGATGGCGTACGCCTCGTTCACGTCCTTGCCGCGGATGAGATCGATCACGTAGCGCATCTTCCGGGGCGACTGGCGCACCAGCCGCTGAATCGCATGGCCGCTCATGGTTACTCCGGCTTGGCCTTCTTGTCCGCCACCATCTTGCCGCTGTGTCCGCGGAACAACCGCGTAGGCGCGAACTCGCCCAGCTTGTGGCCGACCATGTTCTCGGTCACGTACACCGGGACGAACTTGTTCCCGTTGTGCACGGCGAAGGTGTGCCCCACGAACTCGGGGAGAATGGTGCTCGCCCGGCTCCAGGTCTTCACCACTCGCTTCTCGTTCTTGCTGTTGAGGACCTGGACCTTCTCCATGAGCGACTCCAGGACGAAGGGGCCCTTCTTCACGCTGCGCGCCATTACTGTGTCGCCTTCCCGCGCTTCCGTCCGCGCACGATGAGCTTGGTGGAGGCCTTCTTCTTGTGCCGGGTCTTCCGGCCTTCCGGCTTGCCCCAGGGTGAGACCGGCGGCCGCCCGCCCGAGGACTTGCCCTCGCCGCCGCCCAGCGGGTGATCGACCGGGTTCATCGCCACGCCGCGGACCTTGGGCCGCCGGCCCAGCCAGCGGCTCTTGCCCGCCTTGCCGACCGAGAGAAGCTCGTGCTCCGAGTTGCCCACCTCGCCCACGGTGGCCAGGCAGCGGGCGTGCACCAGCCGCATCTCGCTCGACCGGAGGCGGAGAGTGACGTAGTCGCCCTCCTTGGCCACCACCTGCGCGCTCGACCCGGCGGTGCGGGCCATCTGCCCGCCTTTGCCGATCTTGAGCTCGATGTTGTGCACCGTGGTGCCGAGCGGGATCTCGCCGAGGGGCAGCGCGTTGCCGGTGCGGCTGTCGGTGCCCGGACCGGACAGGACCGTGTCACCCTGGTTGAGCCCCTTGGGGTGCAGGATGTACCGCTTCTCCCCGTCCGCGTAGACGATCAGGGCGATGCGGGCGCTCCGGTTGGGATCGTACTCGATCTCGGAGACCTTGCCCGGAATCCCGAACTTGTTCCGCTTGAAGTCGACCTTCCGGTACTGCCGCTTGTGCCCGCCGCCCCGGTGCCGCGACGTCATGTGCCCCTGATTGTTGCGGCCGCCGCTCTTCTTGAGCGGCTCGACCAGCGACTTCTCCGGCGTGGCCCGGGTGATCTCGTCGAACCCGGACACCGACTTGAAGCGCGTGGCGGCCGTCATCGGCCGGAATTGCCTGATGGTCATCTCAGCCCTCGAACACGGCGATCGAGTCGCCGTCCTTGAGCGTGACGATCGCCTTCTTCCAGCGGGGCGTCGTCCCGCGGGTGCGGCCGCGGGTGACCGAGTGCCGGCGCATCTGCATGGTGCGGACGGCGGTGGCGGTGACCCCGAACAGCTTCTGCAGCGCGTCCCGGATCTGGTACTTGTTGGCCTCCGGGTGCACCTCGAAGGCGTATTCCTTCCGCGTCTGGTACGCGGCCGAGCTCTTCTCGGTCACCACCGGGCGGACGATGATCTGGTGCAGCGCGGGCATTTACTTGGACCCTTTCTTCTTCTTCGGCGCCGACTTCTTGGCGGCCGGCTTCCTGGCCGCGGGCTTCTTGGCGGCCGGCTTCTTGACCGCCTTCTTGGCCGACTTGGCCGCCTTCTTCGCCGACTTGGCCGCCTTCTTGGCTGCCTGGGCCGCGGGCTTGGCCGAGGCCTTCTTGGCCGGCTTGGCCGGCTTGGCCGCGCTCCGGGTGGCCGAGCGCTTGGCCGGCTTGGCCTCCGTGGCATGCTCGGGCTCGTCGGCCAGCGGCTCGGGCATGACGCCGGTGAGCGCGCCCTCTTCCACTACCACGGCCTCCGACCAGAGGATGTCGTATGCCGCCGCCTGGGGATACGGCATCACGTCGACCGCCGGAATGTTGCGGCCGCTGAGGTAGAGGTTGTGGTTCTGCTCGGCGGTGAGCAGCAGGACCTTGCGGCCCGCGAGACCGAGGCTCGCCAGCAGCTGCGCCAGTTGCGCCGTCTTGGGGGCCCGGAAGGCGAACCGCTCCACTACGTGCAGCGCGCCCTCCCGGGCCCGCGCGTTGAGCGCCGACTTCCGCGCGAGCTGCTTCACCTTGCGCGGGATGTCGGTGCGGTAGTCCCGCGGGCTCGGGCCGAAGACGATGCCGCCGCCCCGCCAGTGGGGCGCGCGGGTGGAGCCCTGCCGGGCCCGGCCGGTGCCCTTCTGCTTCCACGGCTTCTGGTTGCCGCCGGAGACGAAGCTCCGGGTCTTGGTCTGGTGGGTGCCCTGACGCTGATTGTTCAGGAACACCTTCACCGCCTGGTGCAGCACCGGCTCGTTCACGGTGCCGTCGAAGTACTCCTCCGGGAGCGCGAACGTCGCGTCGCGCTTGGCGCCGGCGGCGGAGTAGTGTGGGGCCTCAATCATGACGGCTGGGTCCTCCCTGCTTCGCCACGGTGACGATGCCGTTCTTGGAGCCCGGGACGGCGCCCCGGACGAACAGGAGATTGCGCTCCGCGTCGACCCGGACGACCGTGAGGCCGAGCTCGGTGTGCCGCTCGGCGCCCATGTGGCCGGGCATCCGCTTGCCCTTGATGACGCGTGACGGGTCGGTGCCCGGGCCGATCGATCCCGGCTTCCGGTGCCGGGTATTGCCGTGGCTGCCCGGGCCACCCCCGAAGCCGTAGCGGTGCACCACCCCCTGGAACCCCCGGCCCTTGGTGGTGCCGGTGATCTTCACCCGCTCGCCCGGGGCGAAGATGTCGACCTTGATCTCCGCGCCGGGCGCGGGCGACTCGCCGTCCCCGGCGGCGAACACCCGGAGCACCTGGGGCGCCACCTCGAGCCCCGCCTTCTTCGCGTGACCCAGCGCCGCCTTGGTGGTGCGCTGGGCCCGCCGGGCGCCGAAGCCGAGCTGCACGCCACCCTCGCGCACCTGCACCACGCGACAGGGACCCGCCTCGATCACCGTCACCGGCACCGCCGTGCCGTCCGCCGTGAACACCCGGGTCATCCCGAGCTTCCGGCCGATCAATCCGGTAGTCATCGCTATTCGACCTTGATCTCGACGTCGACCCCGGCCGGCAGGTCGAGCTTGGTCAGCGCGTCCATCGTTTGCGGACGGGAGTCGTTGATGTCCAGGAGCCGCTTGTGGGTGCGCAGCTCGAACTGCTCCCGGCTCTTCTTGTCGACGTGCGGGCTCCGGAGCACCGTCCAGCGCTCGGTCTTGACCGGCAGCGGGATGGGGCCGGACACCTGGGCACCGGTCTTCTCGGCGGTGCGGACGATGTCGGCCGCGGCCTGATCCAGCACCACGTGATCGAAGGCCTTGAGCCGGATACGGATTCTCTGCGCCATGATATGCCCGCCTTTACTTCAGGATCTTGGTGACGACGCCGGCGCCGACGGTGCGGCCGCCCTCGCGGATGGCGAAGCGCAGCCCCTCGTCCATGGCGATCGGGGTGATCAGCTCGATGGTCATCTGCACGTTGTCCCCCGGCATCACCATCTC
>JBBSHB010000002.1:0-66627 GCA_038253515.1 Gemmatimonadales bacterium
CTAGACTCGCTGGCGCTTCGGGTGGCGGAGTGATTGCACCGGGGGCGAACCCCGGCCCCTGGCGCATCAGATAGCCGGCCTTGACGGCGTCACTGATGGCATTGTTCTCTCGGTTCCTGGCGGTGGAGGTCGGAACACTCTTGTCGAACCACGAGGGATGAGCGGCCCGGATCCCGTCCTTGATGGCCGCGCGTGTGGTGATCCCACCCAGCCGGTGCCCGACCCGGCCAGCGGTGATGGCCGCCTCCTTCTCGGTGAACACGTCGGTCCAACCTGCCATACAGCCGTCGCCGTCGCCTTCTCGGAGGACGCCGTCCTCGATGCGGACGTGCCACTCGGCGCCTTCATCATCACCTCGGGACATCCGAACGGTGACCGTCGAAGTCTTGCCCTTCTTCAACACACCCCACCCCCAATCCACCCCGCCCTCAAGTGCGTTGCCGCCGGACGTGCGAGCCGAGTCGGCACGGGGCGAGTGGTGGACGAGGATGACCGCGACCCCGAACGCCCACGCCACGAGTTGAGCCGTGGCGGTGGCAGTCGCCATGATCTCGTTGCTGTTCTCATCACTGATGGAGGAACGGAGCACATCGACCACGACAAGCCGAATCGGGTCACCGGAGGGGAACTGGAGCCGGTTAGCAATCTGATGTAGGGTCTCAGCCGGATCCAGGATTGGGAGTGCCTTCGGGATTAGCTTGAAATTCGAGCTGCACTCGCCGTTCACCCTGACCCACGCGCGCAGCCGCTCCGCGATTTGCGGAATCGACTCGCTCGCGAAGTACAGGACGCCCCCGCGCTGGACCAAGCGGTCTCGGAACGGGAGACCAGCGGCGATCCGGGCGGCAAGGTCGGTCACAACGAACGTCTTCCGTGCCTTCGGAGGCCCGAAGACTACGCCGACGCTCTCCGCCGGGATGCTGCCCTCCACGATCCAGACCCGAGGCGCCTGGGGCCCGAAGATGTCTATCTCGGGCACCAGCCCGCCGCTCCGACCCATCAGTGCCAACGGAGGAGCGGCGAACGCCCAGCCGGATTTAAGGAGCAGATCCTGCCACTCTTGCGGGATCCTGTCCCATTCAGAGTCCCCCTTGAGTGCCGAGCGGAGCAGCATCAAGAATGAGCGGTGTTCCCGTGTCCGGTACTTGTCGGCGAGCGGCAGCACCGCTGAGTGGAAGACGTCGTGTAGTGGGTCCGCTGCGCGGGCCGCCGCTTCGAGCGTCTTCCAGCGATCCAGCAGCTCCGCCCCCCTGAGCGTGGTGACTTCGAGATAGAGCGAGGGCATGGCATCGCCGAGTATCGCCGCGATCCGCTCGCCCTCAGTCGGCAGGGGGCGCGCCGGCTCCGCCGGTGCAACAGCCTCGGGGTCAGCCTCAAAGGCGTCAGGAGCGGTGTTGATGTGGCCCTGAGCCCGCGAGAGGACATAGGACCAGCCGAGGGCGTGCGGAGGTCGCAGGCTGTCCCAGACTCGATCAGGGGGATGCGAGCCTCCCATGCCGTCCTTACCTCGCGATGACCAGTCGAGGTAGATCGCGAGCCCCTCGGGGAGATGGTCTTCGCCCGCCGCCCCACGGATCGCCCGGCCCATGTTGATGTAGTCGTCGTGATCGGCCTCATTGGGGATCGCCGCCACCACCTCCCTGAGCCGCTCAAGCGAGGGCGCCCTGAGCGAGTCCTGATCAACGTCGGCCGCATTGGTTGTGGCACCACCCCCGCCGAGGGTGACCGTGACTCCGTGAGGGGCGAAGGCAGCTTCGAGGGCCGGTAGGATCTCGTCCCTGACCCGCTCGGGGGTGAGCAGGGGGAGGCTCGCGGCGCCGACTTCGGCCAGCAACTCGACCCCACCGGAGCGGTCCCCGAGGTGCCACTGGTACGGCGCCCTGGTGTCAGGGTGGATTCCGTGAATCACGAATTGCTGGCCGCTCGCGAGCACCTCGATCTTGGCATGGGCTGGGCATCCCGGCCCGGAGAGACTCAGCGTCATCTTCTTGAAGGCGGAGTCGGTGCGGCAGGGAATGGCAAACTTCGGAGGCCGTCCAGTGCGCTTGAGAATCGGTGCTCCCAGGGCGGTGGTGAGAGCCGTCTCCGCCACGTCCGCCAGGGCCGGATCAGTGATGTCCACATCGATGGTGGGGAATAGCCGAGTGCGTAGGCCGAGCCCCATACCGTCCTTGAGCCACGTCTCGACCATCGCCGCCTTGACGTGCAAGGTGGGCCAGCCCTTCGCCAGACATCGCTTTTGGCCCGGCTGAATCGGGATCAGCTCTCGGCCGAAGCCGGCGTCCCAGAGGGCGCGCGTGGGTAGCGTGGGGGGTGCTGCGGCAGTAGATTGATGCATGGCCACGGTCCTCCTAACCTTGGCCCAGCCAGTTGTCCTCCGAACGCTCCGCGACTTCCGCGCGGAGCGTTCGTGTTTTGCTACGCAGGGTGCCTAGACGGGGGTATTACTTGCCTTGGTGATTCGGATTCGCCTGCCCGCTCGTAGCAGGAAGCCAGCATGACTGTGCGCGTGCTCCGGCCTTCGCGAAGGATCGCGGCGGTGAGTCTTCTCTCATGGGCGGGAGATCCTGCTGGTACAACCTGTGATGGGGCGGTGAGCCCCGGTGCTGCTGCTACTCCGGCGGGTGCCAGACGCGCGAATAATAGCTGATACGCGACTCGGCCGCAATTGACACGAATGACAATCCCCTATCAAGGCGGAGCGGTCAGAGCGGTCAGCAGAGCAGTCAACGCGGACCGCTCCTTGACCGCTTGACCGCTCCGGGCGCGAACTCGTTGCGCCGTAAGGCTGACCGCTGCTTGACCGTTCTGACCGCTCTTCTCCTCCTGCCGCCTTTGACCGCTCACGCCCCCCCTCTATAGGGGGCGAGCGGTCAGCGGTCACCCTCCCTGCACGATCGATTAATCGAGAGCGGAGAGACACCCCATGCGGTTGCGAGACGCCCGGCTCCCGCCTCAGGCTGCAAGCTCGACCCAGCGGAGTGCGCGCCCGCGCCCGAGACGGCCGACGCTCCCAGCTTGGTCGGGGGTGTAGATCTTGCTTGAACCAGGGGCACCCTCCAGCCCCGGGTCTGTCGTGGTGCTCCGGTTTTGGACCGAGGCGGCTCGCCAATGGGCCGAGAAGCACATTGAGCATGAGGGCTGGCAGCGGTGGGGCTGCGACGGGATTGCCGTGGACCCTCGGTGCGTGCAGCCGATTCTCGAAGCTTCGGGGCTCACTATCGGTAGGGGTCCGTGACTGAGCAGGCGTATCTGCTTCGCCCGGCTGGGGGCGCGCCGGTCGTGACACTTCCACACGCGCGCGGGACGGCCCCAACCCCCCAGCCCTACAATCGGGGCTCCGCCCACCAAGGCGCCGGGATAGCGGGCCGGGCAACCAGGGGACACCGCAAGCCAGCACGCCGGCGATCCACCAGGCCCGTCACCCCCGCCAACCCCCGTCAGCCCGCAGCTCGGCCTGCTGCGGCGGCGTCGGAAGCCCCCAGCTTCGCCAGCTTCTCCACTCCCGCCGAGAGGTCGCTCGGCGCAACGATAGCGTATCTCCGGTAGACCGATTCGCTGCGGTGGCCAACAAGGCGCATCGCCACCGACCGAGGGACGCCAGCCCGCTCCAGATTCCTGACGGCGCTTCGGCGAAGGTCATGGACTAGCACGCCCGGCCGCCCCGCTCGCGTGCAGGCCCCCGCCCACGCCTCCTTGATGTTCCGAATCCGCTGCCCGCCGCGCCTATGAAAGACCCAAGAAATAATCTGGCCGGTGCGCCGCTGTTCCGCTGCGGTGTAGGCCCGCTGGCCTTCGATGAGGCCTGCCAGCTCGGGGTGCTCTGCCAGCGGCCATTCCCGGCCCTCGCCGGACTTGGTGGTGCCCGGCTCGAGGCGGATGGCGTCAGCGGTCACCTGGGCCCATGAAAGGCTCAGAACTTCGGAGGAAAGACGCCAGCCTGTGATGGACGCGAACCGGATCGGGGCACGGAGCGGCGCAGGCAGCTCCTTGATGATCGCCGCGACCTCGGCCTCGCTCACCCACCCTGTCCTCGCGTTCTGCACGCGGATTTGCGGAAAGGGCGGCTTGGTCTGCAGGGCGCCCGCACGGATCGCGAGGTTGAAGCAGCGCGAGAGCACGCCCAGCTCGTACACGAACGTGGCGGGCCGCGCCCCCGCCTTGGCCCGGTCGGCGGCGTAGGCGGTGAGCCGGGCGGCGGTGATGTCCACGGCCCGCTCCCGCTCCCCGAAGTAGGCGTCGAGGTGCTTGAAGGCACGCGGGACGGGCCGTGTCGCTCGGCGTTGGTTCAGTCGGTGATCGGCCTCGATGAGGGCGCGCAGGTCCGCGAGCGTGACCTTCTCCGCGTTCGGAGCGTGGCGCCCACCGGCGACCTCGGAGAGCCGCCGGCGGAGCAGTTTGGTCGCGACGGCCTTCTCGGTCGACCGGCTGGACTCTTGGAAGACCTGGCCTCGGTGGGAATACTGAATGTACCAGCGCCTGCCGCGCAGGAAGACGCTGCCTTCGCCGTGATGCCGCATGGGATCTCCGCTCGAGGGGACGCTCTGCAGCAGATGCACTATCTGCGCCTTCGCGCCCTGAACAGCGACCCTTCTACTGCAATTCTACTGCGAATGCCCTACCCCACGGCGTGGTGCTACATGTTAAGTAACGATCCTAGCGGTGGTTAGGTGGCGTGGGCTGGGACAGCCGGCGGAAGTAATCCACCACCAGCCGGCGCTCCTCCGGAGAGAGCTGCTGCAGCTCTTCCCAGGTCGGCACCCGCAGTCCGTCCTCGCCCTGCAGACGGGCCCGGAGCGCCGGCGGAAGGTGGACGCTGTCACCCGTGGCTACCGTGCTCTGGCGCTCCTTCCGCTCGTCTTCCTCCCGCCCTTGGAGGGTGCGTCCCGCGTCCAGCATCCGGCGGAACAGCCGCTCCTGCCGCTCCACCACCTGACGATCGAGCCGGCCCGCCTCCAGGCGCTTGGCGAGCTCCTTGGCTTCGTCGCCCATCTCGCCCGCCCCGGGCATGTTCCCCTGCCCCTTGAGCTTTTGCAGCTCCTCGGCCAGCGCACGCTGCTGCGCACCCAGCCGCCGAAGCTGCTCCTGGATCGCGCCGGCGCCCGCCATCGGCAACAGACCAGCCGCCTGCTGGCCCAGTCCGCCCTGCTGCTGCGCGAGCTGCGCCATGCGTTCGATCGCCTCCTGGAGCCCGGAGCCGGACTCCGAGCCCGCCACGTCGCCGCTGGCGCGCAGCAGTTGGTAGGCCGCCGCGTTCAACGCGTCGACGGCGCCCCCGGCTGCCTCCGCGCCTTCCCGCGAGTTGGGCGTGGTGTTGGCGATCGCTTCACGGGTTCGCTGCATCTGCTCCTGCGCGCCGCCGAGGGCCTGGCCGATCGCGGGCGGCACCAAGGCGTTCTTCCCCGCCGTCTTCCGCACCTGCTCCAATACCCGCTGAAGTCCCTCCTCGATGGCGGCCTGCTCGGCACGGAGCGAGCTGCCGGCGTCGGCGTCGGTCCGAAGCGACTCTTCAACCGTCAGCTCGCGCTGCGCCAGTCGGCTGGTCTCGGCCAGCGCCTGATCGAGGCCCTCGGCCACTTCCTTCCGCCACTCCTGCTGCATGTCCTGACGCTCGCTCTGAAGCTGGTCGGACAGTGGGTCCAGGGACCGGGCCGCCTTCTCACCCGACTTCTGCGCCTGCTGCCGCCGCCCGGCGCGACTCTCCTTGCTCGCCTGCTGCATCTGCCGCGCGGCCTGCGCCGCCTGCTGCCCCGCCGAATCGAGGCGCTCCTCTCGCGCCGGCGCGTTCATCGATTTGGCCACCCGATCGAGTGCCGAGGCCAGCGAGTCGGCGCGGGTGGCGAGCTGCCGTTCCGCCGCCGCCGCGCGCATGCTGTCGGCCGAGGGGACCTGCGCGTTCCATTGCCGCTGCTCCTGGGCCAGGTCCTTGGATTCCTTGCTCAAGTTGGCGAGGTCGCCTTCGAGAGCGGCGCGGCGGAACAGCTCCTTGCTCCGCTCCAAGGCGTCCCGCAGCTCCTTCTGGGCCTCGGCCAGCCGCTCGAGCGCGTCCTTGGCGCGATCGGCGTCGAGGCCATTGAGGGCCTGCTGCAGCGCCGCCAGACGCTCGCGCAGCTCCGGCGAGAGCGCTCGATCGATCTGCTCCCGGATCTCGGCGAGCTCCCGCTCCCAGGCCGAATCCCCCAGACCGGCCGCCTCCGCGCTCTTCCGCAAGGCATCCAACGATTCCTTGAGCCGCTCGGCCTGCTTCATCAGTTCCTGCTGGGACTGCGCCACCGCCTCGGCGCGTTTGGCCTCCTCGAAGGTGAGCGACTCGCCGTTCTTGTCTCCCGCGGCCTCCACCGGCCGCGATCGCTCCTGGGCGAGGTCGCCGGTCTGGCGCTCGAGTCGCTTGCTCGCCGCGGCGGCCGAGTCGAGCCCGCTGGCCACCGTGGCACTCGCCAGCCGCTCGGCCGCGCGCACCTCGCTCATGGTGGGGAGCCGCAGCACGAACTCGCGCGACCGGCCGGTTTGTCGTTGCGGGGTGTTGTCCGCGGCGACCGCGAAGTAGCGCACCGTGTCGCCCGGCAGGAGTCCCCGCCGGTTCAGATCGAGGGTATACGTGAGAATGGCACGGTCCGGCTTCTCCGCGGGGAGCGGAATGGTCTCCCGCCAGGCGGAATCCGTCAGGCCCAGGTAGCTGATCCGGCGGCTCAGCAGAGTCACCTCGGTGATCTCGTGGTCATCCCGGACGTCCAGCACCAGCGGGACCTGGAGACTCACCGGCGCGAGGGTGTCCACGCCCGGCACGGGAACGTCGACCCGGGGCGCGCTGTCCGCGACGACGCGGATGGGCAGTCGCACGGTGTCTCCGGCCAGCGGCGCGCCGCTCCTGGTGGCGAGCGTCAGCCGATATTCTCCCGAGCCCGCGGGGACGAAGCTTCCGGCGAAGCGTCCGTTCTCAACGTCGAGCGGTGCCACCAGGCGGCCCGCCGACCACGCCGCGCGCGCCAGCGGCGCGGTCGCCTCGCCTCGGGTCTCGATGCGTGTGCCGGCGGGAAGCAGCAGGGTGTCGCCGCTGGTCGGAACCGGCTCGGCCTCGAGCCCCAGGTATGCGGGATAGTGCGCGGTGACCGTGACGGATCCCAGAAAGACCGGCAGGCGTACCCGAACGAGCACGGTATCCGACCCGCGGTTCCCGCTGGTGATGCGGGCGAAGAGATCGCTCTCCAGCGGACCGGTGCTGACGCTGGCCCGGCCGGCGGAATCCAGGGCTACGGCCCGGGGACGCCATGGCTCTCCGGGAGCCCGCAGCCAGAGCGTCGCGGCTCGCCGGCCGAACGCCTGGAGCTCGAGGGCCACCGAATCCCCCCGGTCGACCACGCCGCGCGCCGGGTGGATTCGAAGCGGCGCGATGGTGGCTTCCCAGGCGCGCCTCGGGTGCCAGAGCGCGGCCGCCGCGCCTCGAATCGGCCCGGCCGAGGTGAACGCCGTGAGCCCGAGCACCAGAAGCCCGGCGCCCGCCAGCATGATGACCCGGACCACCCGGGCGAGCGGCGCTACCGCCGCGAGTCCGCGTCGCTCGAGGTCGGCGGCCTGGGCGCGGTCGGCCAGCTCGAACAGCGCCTCGCTGGTGCCCGGAGCGATGACCCCCAGGAGAGCGGTCAACGTTCCGGAGCGCCAGGCACCCAGCTCTTCCAGCCGGCCGGCCACCCGGATCGGCGACAGCCGCGCCTGTGCCCCCCAGGCGAAGTACGCCACCAGGACCAGAGCGGCGAGGGCCACGCCCCATGCGACCAGGACCCAATAGGGCGCGTCGAGCCACCCCAGGCGCGCCGACCACGCCGCCACCCCGAGGAGCAATCCGCTCAGACCGAGGCCCAGCGCCCCCCATCCGATCCACGACCGGGCTCGGAGCGGAGTCGCGAGGCGTGCCAGAGCTTCCCCGGTTGCGGGAGCGCTCATCCCCCGTACCCCGCGGCGTAGGCGAAGAGGTTCACGCCCATCCGGATCGCCGCCTCGTGCTTCTCCGGTGGATCGTGATGCACTTCGGCGTCCTCCCAACCGTCGCCGAGATCGCACTGATAGTCGTAGAACACGGCGAGCCGCCCATCCAGGAAGATGCCGAATCCCTGGGCCGGCTTGCCATCGTGCTGGTGGATCTTGGGCAGTCCCTTGGGAAAGTCGTAGACCAGGTGGTAGATCGGATGGTCCAGCGGGACCTCCACCAGCGGGTGATCGGGAAAGAGCCGAGCCAGTTCGCGACGCAGCGAGGCATCCATTCCGTAGTTGTCGCTGGCGTGCAGGAACCCGCCCTGGAGCAGCCAGGCGCGTAAGGTCGCCAGATCCGGGTCGCTGAAGTGGACGTTGCCGTGGCCGGTCATGTGGAGGTACGGCATCGACCAGAGGCGGTCGTCGCTCAGCGCGACCACGACTTCGGTATCGGCCACCGGCAGGCCGGTGCGCTCGCGAATGGCCCGCAGCAGATTCGGCAGGCTGGACGGATTGGCGTACCAGTCGCCGCCGCCATCGTAATGCAACCGGCCGATGGTCATGACCGGCCCCGGCCCGGCGGCCAGGAGCGCGGAGAGCGCAAGCAGTGCGGCACGGACCATCAGGGCAGCTCCATGACCAGGCGGTAGGCGTCGTTCCGTGGCAGCCCGAGCGTTTCGGTCAGCCGCCGCACCACCTCGCGCCGGGTGAGACCTTGGGCCAGCAGCACGGTGGCCTGCTCCACGGCGTCCTCCGTGCGATCGGAGGGCGCCGCGGGGCCGCCGGTGCCCTGCAGCACGACAGTGATCTCGCCACGCGGGGGAACTTCAGAATAATAGTTCATCAGCTCCCCCAGCGTGTCGGCCCGAAGCTCCTCGTGCAGCTTGGTCAGCTCGCGAGCTACCAGCGCCGGTCGCTCGGCTCCTGCGGCGGCGGCCAGATCCCGGAGCAACGCCACCAGGCGGGACGGCGCCTCGAACAGGACGACGCTCCATTCCTCCGCGGCCGCACGGGCCAGGAGCCGGGTCCTCTCGCTCCCCTTGCGAGGCACGAAGCCGAGGAAGAGATAGCGGTCCGCCGGGAGTCCCGAGGCCGACAGGGCCGTCGCCACGGCCGAAGGGCCCGGGATCGGGATCACCGTGATTCCCTCGGCTCGCGCCGCGGACACCAGACCGACGCCGGGGTCGCTCACGCCGGGAGTTCCCGCGTCGGACACCAGCGCCACATCCCGGCCCTGCCGCAGGATCTCCAGCAGAGCCTCCAGCCGGCGCTCCTCCGAGTGCGCGTGGTAGCTGAGCACGGTGGGCGAGGCGCCGAGGTGGGCCAGGAGACCGCGGGTGCGCCGGGTGTCTTCGGCCGCCACCACCGGGACCGCTCGGAGCAGCTCGCTGGCGCGCGCCGTGAGATCGCCCAGGTTGCCGAGCGGGGTTGCGACGACGTACAGCGTGCCGGGAACGCTCATGGTGCCGGAATGATAGGTCGGGAGGGGAAAGACGAAAGGAGTGAAGCGGGCGGCCTCCGGCCCCTTCACCCCTTCACCGCGGGATCACGGCCTCAGGCGAGGTGCTGCTTGATCTTGCCCTCCAGCGTCGCCTTGGGAACGGCGCCGATGACCGTGTCGACGTGCTGCCCGTTCTTGAAGAAGAGGATGCTGGGGATCGAGCGTACGTTGAACCGCATCGCGGTCCGCTGATTGGCGTCGACGTCCACCTTGGCCACCTTGGCGCGACCGGCATATTCGCCCGCGAGCTGCTCGAGAATGGGAGCGACGATGAGGCACGGCCCGCACCAGGTCGCCCAGAAATCGACCAGGACGAGCCCGTTCGCCTGTTCGATTTCGCTGGCGAACGAGGCGTCGGTCACGTGGACACTCGGAGCATTCGGCGCGGCCATGATGTTATTCTCCTGTAGTGGATACCTGCTCGACCCAATTCGTCGGAGGGATCGCGTGGCTGATCGCCCCCGCATCGCGCATGTCGGCGTTGCCGTGCCCGACCTCGACGTGGCCCTCGCCTTCTACCGCGACGTGCTCGGCCTCGAACCCCGCGCCCCCGAGACGGCCGACGGCGCCACCATCGTCGCCCTGCCATTCGGCGATGCCGAGGTGGAGTTGCTGGCCCCGCTCCGGCCGGACAGTCCCATCGCCCGGTTCCTCGCCCGGCGGGGCCCCGGTATCCATCACATCTGCTACCGGGTGGCAAATCTGGACACTGCCCTCGAGGCATGTCGTGCTGCCGGATACCGTCTGATCGACGAGGTTCCCCGCCTCGGCGCCGGCGGCCGCCGCATCGCCTTCGTGCACCCCGCGGCGACGGCTGGGATCCTGCTCGAGCTAACCGAATAAGATAACAAGGACCGGCGTGGGAGGTTCCCGGATCTACTAGTGGCCGGTGCTGTCTCTCGCCGAGGAAGTGCACGGACGTGCGGGGTTGCCGGCTGCGGCGATGTCCACCTGGTTGACCAGCCAGCTTCCGTCGCCCATCTGGATTACCACGAACGGTACGACCCAGGTGCAGGCGGAGCGACGGATCTCGACTTGAATGGCGTGCTTGGAGGGAGGAGTCTCGGGGGTGTCCGACGCGATTCGCGAGTCGTCGTTGCGGAGATACGCCTGCATGACGGCAACCCGGCGCTCGTAATCTGACGGCTGGTGGGTCTTGGAGGCCGGCCCCGCGGCACTGCCCCAGAGGGAAGCCATCTTGGCCACGTTGCTGTCCGCCACGGCTTGCATGAAGCTCTGTACCGCCTCGGCCGCGGTGCCCGCCGGCCGCACCGGGGCCGCACCGGCGCCACCACCACCGCAAGCAGCCAGCGCGAGCCCGGCCGCGAACCCCAGTCGCTGAATCACAACTATCTCACTGTTCGGATGTTAGCTGGCGAACTTAACCGGCTGTGGAGCCCCGGGCAATGACACCGATCCGGCTGTACATCAACGTCGATCACGTCGCGACGGTGCGGGAGGCGCGGCGGTCCGACGAGCCCGACCCGTTCGAGGCCGCCCTGCTCTGCGAAGCGGCCGGGGCGGATGGCATCACCGTCCACCTCAGGGAAGACCGCCGCCACATCCAGGACCGCGACGTCGAGCGCCTGGCACCCGGAGTGAAGGTGCTCAACCTGGAGCTCGCCACCAGCTCGGACGTGGTCGAGGTGGCCTGCCGCCTGCGGCCCTACCAGGCCACCATCGTCCCCGAACGGCGGGAAGAGGTGACGACCGAGGGCGGTCTCGACCTGGGCCGCCCCAATCCGCGGCTGCGGGAGACGATTCGCCGGCTCAACGAGGCCGGGGCCCGCGTCAGTCTGTTCGTGGATCCCGACGCCGTCGCGCTCGACGCCGCGAAGGACCTCGGCGTCCCGGCGGTCGAGCTGCACACCGGCCGCTACGCCCATGGCTGGCGCCAGAGCGATGTCGCGCTCGAGGAGCTCCGGCGGGCGGCGCGTCACGCGGCGGACATGGGATTGTTCGTGCACGCGGGTCACGGCCTCACCTACGGGAATGTGGCGCCGGTCGCCGCGATCCCGGAGATCGAGGAGCTCAACATCGGCCACAGCGTCGTGAGCCGCGCCGTACTGGTGGGGATGCTGGCGGCGGTGACGGAGATGGCCCACTTGGTGCGCGGCGCGAGGCGCTGATAGCTTAGTGGCTATGACCAACCCCCTGGCCAGCGCCGACTTCTTCGCCCTGGAGGCCGGCGAATGCCTCGACCGCCTCGAGTCCCAGGTCGACCGGGAGACGGCACCGCCCGCCGACGAGTTCCTGCGCAACGCGCGGGTGCTCCGGGGCTCGGCCCTGATGGCCGGACAGCACGGGATCGCCCGCGCGGCGGCGGGACTCGAGTCGTTGGCCCGGGCGCATCGGGACCAGCCTCGCGAGTGGGATCCGGCCATCCGGGTGCATCTGGTCCAGGCGGTCGAGGAGTTTCGTCTGCTCATCCGCCGGGTGCGCGACTGGACCGAGGCGGACTCGGCGCGGGCGTCCCGGCTAGCGTTGGGCCTCGAGTCGCTCGCAGGACCCGCCGAGACCGAGGATCGCGAGCGACGGGGCGAGCACGGCGAGCTCAATACCGGGGTGCGGGCCTTCGTGGCCCGCGAAGGGGCGCTCATCGCCAGCGCGCTCGACCGGGCGGCGCGCTCCCTCCGCAGCTCGCCGGCCGACCGCGAGCCGCTCTACACCGTCATCCGGCGGATGCAGTCGTTGCGCGGGCTCGCCGAGCTGGGCGAGCTGATCCCGTTGCCCGAGATCCTGGATGGCATCGAGCTCGCGGTCGGTGATCTCACCCGGCTCTTCGCCCCGCCGCCCGGTGTGGACGAGGTGATGGGCGCGGCCTCCCAGGCGCTGACCCGGATGTCGCGCGACATCGCCGAGCGCGGCCGCCCCGACCCGGAGGCGCCCGAGGCCCGGCGCTTCACCGATCTGCTGCTCCGCGCCTTCGCGGTGGAGCGCGACGTGGTGCCGATCGAGTCGCTCTTCTTCGCCGGCGATCCGGAGCCGCACACGCCGCCGCTGGCGCAGCCGCAGTTCGCCGCCCCCGCGCCGCTGGGCCCCCTGGAGCTGGTGAGTCACGGCGAGCACCTCTGCCAAAGCGCCGATCTCATCGCCAACGCCCACTCGGCGACCGAGCGCGACCTTCGTCTTTACCATCTGCTCGGCGCGCTGCGGTCGGCGGGCTCCCCCGGACCCGATCCGGTGGCGAGCGCCCTGGCGGTCTTCGCCCGCTCGGCCCGCGAGGCCCTCGCCGTCGGAGTGGCGGCCAGCGCGACGGCGGCGCTGGTGAGCTGCCTGCGCGAGGCGGGCGAGCTGCTTCGCGCCGTGGCCGACGCCGACGACCGGATGCTCATCTCCCGCCGCATTCTGGACGTGGCGTACCGGCTGGACGGGCTGCGCCTCGCCGAGCAGCCCCCCGCGGTCGTCGCGCCGGCCGCTCGAGTGCAGCCGCACGCGCCGGCGGCCGCAGCGGCACAACCGATCGACGACGAGAAGGACGTCGTCTCCATCGACTCCCTGGTCTACGACGAGCAGCCGGTGTCGATTCTGAGTCTCGCGCCCGATGAAGCGTCCGAGGACGACGTGGTGCCCATCGCGGCGCTCGCCCCCGATGCACCGGAGTGGGGACTGGAGGCGAGCTTCCGCACCTACGACCGGCTGCGGCGGGAGCGCGCAGGCGAGCCTCCCTCCTTGAATGCGCTGCTCGGCCGAGCGGCATCCGAGCCGGTCACCCCTCCCGCCCCCGACGTGCAGACGGTGGAGATCGGCGTCCTCTGCTACCGAGGGCGCGCGGCGCTGGAGCGGGCGGGCCTGGTGCGCCAGCAACTGGCCGACGAGCTCACCCGTCACGGCGGGCTCGAGGCCATTCAGCCCCTGCTGCAGGAGCTCCTCGACCTCGTTCCGCTCGCGCTTGCCGAATCCTGAGGCAGGCTCGCGGGGAGGAGCGGCGCGGCGCGCCGTTGCCGCCCTGCTCGGCATCGCGCTCGCCGTGGGCCTGCTGTTCTGGGCGCTTCGGGGGGTGCACCTCTCCGAGGTCCTCCTCCATCTGCGCGCTGCGCGGTCACTCCCCTTGGCCCTGGCGGTGGTCCTGGCCACCGCCACCTTCCCGCTTCGGCTGGTGCGCTGGCGGCTCCTGCTCCGCGACGAGCGGGGCGGTCCCCTGCCGGCCGGCCCTCTCTGGCATGCGGTCGCCATCGGGTTCATGGCCAACAACCTGTTGCCCTTCCGCGCGGGCGAGCTGGTCCGCACCTTCGCGGCCACCCGGCTGGCCGGTGCCCGCTTCAGCGCGGTGCTCTCCTCCATCGTGGTGGAGCGCATCTTCGACGGCCTGGCCGTCGTGGCCCTGCTCATCGTCGCCCTGCTGGCCTCCGACTTCCCGCCCGACATCGCGGTCGGCGGGGTCTCGCTCCGGCACGCGGCGCAGGCCGCCGGGACCATGGGCCTGGCGGCGCTGGTCGCCGCCGTGCTCGTGGTGGCTTTCCCGCTGGCCGCCGAGAGGCTGGTGCGGCGAGTATTACCGGCGGGCCGGGTCACCGACAAGATCGTGGCGCTGCTCGAGGGCATCCGCCACGGGCTCGCGGTGCTGCGCTCGCCCACCCGGCTGGCGGGGGTCGTGTTCTGGTCCTTCGCGGTCTGGCTGGTCAACGCGTGGGCGTTCTATGTGGGCTTCGAAGCGTTCGGCATTCCGGTGAGCTTCGTGGGCGCGCTCCTGCTCCAGGGCGTCCTGATCTTCGGCATCACCGTGCAGTTCACTCCCGGCTTCGTGGGCCAGTTCGAGGCAGCGATCGTGGCCGCGCTCGCGCTCTACGAGGTGCCGAACGCCCTGGCGTCTTCCTACGCGATCGCCTTCCACGCCACCACCTTTCTCCCGATCATCCTGCTGGGCGCCTGGTCGCTCGCGCGGACGCCGATCGGCCTCGGCGACCTGCGTCGATCGCAGAGATGAACCTGTCCGTCACCGTCTCCCCGCTGGCCAAGATCAATCTGTTCCTCCGGGTCCTCGGCCGCGAATCGGATGGCTATCACGACATCGAGACACTCTTCTGCCTGGTCAGCCTCGCCGACGAACTCCACGCCGAGCGACGGGAAGGCAGGGGGGTGACGATCGAGGTGGAGGGCGCAGATGTGGGGCCGCCGGAGCAGAACTTGGCCCTGCGCGCGGCGACCATGGTCCTCGAAGCCACCGGCAATCGGTTCGCGGCCCACCTCAGATTGATCAAGAGGATTCCCGCTCGGGCGGGGCTGGGCGGCGGATCCAGCGATGCGGCCGCCGCGCTCCATGCAGCCAATCACCTGACGGGAAACGCCGTCCCCCGTCATGAGCTGCTGCAGCTCGCGGCCCGTCTCGGGAGCGACGTACCGTTCTTCCTGACCGGGGCGCCGCTCGCGCTCGGGTGGGGCCGCGGCGAACGCATGCTGCGGCTCCCTCCGCTTCCTGCCGCCCCCGTGCTCCTGCTCACGCCAGCGACGCCGATCGGGACCGCCGAGGCCTATGGCTGGGTGGATGCCGCCCGGCAGTTGGCCGGTCGGCGGGGAGCCGTCGCGCTCGATCTCGATGCGCTGTCCCGCTGGGGCGACATCGGACGCATGGCCGGTAACGACTTCGAGTCACCGGTGTTCGGCCGTTACCCCCCGCTGCGCGCTGCGTTCGAGGCGCTGGTAGCCACCCATCCACTGGTGTGTCGGATGAGCGGCTCCGGGTCGACCCTCTTCGCGGTCTATCGCTCGAGCGGGGAACGCGACGACGCCCGAATGATGCTCGGCCGCCGTCACGGCGTCGTGACCGCGGCCGAAACGTTGACGCGATCGGCACCGGGACCGGAGGGGGCCTGAGCGTGGATTTCAGACCCGGGCTGCAGGCCTGCCAGCCCGAGCCGCGCGCTGGATTGTCCTAGTCGCACGACCCGGGCGACCGAGGGAACTCCATTCCCGGCGACAACGAACACCATGTAGTCTCCGGGCGGCGCCAGTGTGGGAGCCGACGGAGCCAGAGCAGTGATCCCGCCGGCGGTCCGGCGGAATTCGAGCCCGTTGAACCGCTGGTTCTGATCGAATCCGTGAGTGACGGCACCCAGGCGAACCAGGGAGACTGCGGTGATCCGTCCCGCATCTGGACTCCCCAGGATCAGGCTCTCACCGTAGCCGACCCAAGCCGGGGCGCTGGTGATCCTCGGCCGCGCGCCGAGGAAGAGATAGGGGGGCGAGAAAAGCTCGGCTGACACCTCCCGCGGCAAGTTGGCGCCGTCCCCGCTCCCGGCGTGGAGGAGGCGCCCGTCAGGCAGCAGAATCGTAGTCGAGTGGTAGACGCGGGTCACGTTGTTGCTCGCCCACGTGATCCACCTGTCCGTTGCCGGATCCCACACTTCGGCGGCGCGCACCGGGCCCGAGGGATCGGAAAAGCCCGGCGCGCTCGTGCCCCCGGTGGCGACCACCCGCCCGTCCGGCAGCAGCGTCGCGTTGAACTGTCGCCGGGCGGCGGCCATGGCTCCGGTGGAGCGCCACACCGGCAGCGGATCGGTGAGGTCGATGACCTCCGCCGTACTGGTGGGCGCGCCGTCGGGCGGATCGCTTCCGCCGACGATGAGCACCTTGCCCGGCCGATACATCACGGCCGACCCATAGTCCCTCTGGCCATACAGCGAGTTCGCCACCGGTGTCCAGGAGCCCGATCCCGAGGGGTCGAGATAGCCGGTCTCTCTGAGCTCTCCAGCGTAGAACACCAACCCGTTCGGCGCGACGAAGGTTCGTGGGTAGGACGGCAGCGTCCGGGCCGCACCGAGGAGCTCCGTCCAGCCGCTGCCGTTCCACACCTCTGGCACGGTGACCTGGTCACCGTGCTCGTCCGTTCCCGCCAGGGTCAGGGCCCGACCGTCCGCGAGCGTCGTATTGGTGGGATACCACCGACCGTGAGCCATCGGGCTCACCGGAATCCAGGTCGTCGTGACCGGGTCGAACAAGTTCGCGTCAGGCAGCCCGTGATTGTCGCTGAGATGGCCGCCCGCCACCAGCAGCCTGCCGTCAGGCAGGAACGAATGACCGGCACAGAAGAGGTGCGTGGCGCTCGGGACGCCGGTGAATCCTCCGGTCGACGGATCCCAGACCTGTGGGTCGCCGATCCGGCCCCATGAGAGCACCCGGCCGTCCGGTAGAAGTTGGACGTGCACGGCCACCACCGGCCAGGCGAACGGCGGACTCCATTCGCCGACGGTGGCCTCCGGCTCGGGCGGCGCCGGCGAGGGCGTCGGGCACCCGGTGGCCTCATTCGTCACTTCACCTGCTGGAGCTCCGTCCAGGTCCAATCTCACCGGCCCCGACCTGACAGTGGTGAGGCGGGTGTGGCTCATCTGGCCGGCCGAGGGGCTCCCGGGCAGAATCAGGTCCCCGGATTCGTCTCGCCCCACCACCGTAAACCGCGAGGTGACCTGCGCGGCGTTGCCGTTGGTGAGATCGAAGTCGTTCCCGCACACGTACGTCAGGCCGACCAGGGTCGGGTCCGGCCTGTCCGCGGCCGGCGTGGTGCTGTCTTGGCAGCTCAGGAGTCCCACACCCAGCGCCACGAGGGTCAAATCGCTGGGGCGCATGGAACGCGCGGTCCTCAGGCGGGGCACTCGGCCCCGCGGTTTACCACATCGGCTTTCAAGTGTACGTTCCCCCCCAACTGGCCCTTCGTCCAACGGCAGGACAGCGGACTTTGGATCCGTTAATGGTGGTTCGAATCCACCAGGGCCAATTGAACTTAGCTACGGCTCAGGACGCAGCCAGAAAACTGGTTGGCGGTAAGGCACTAGATGGCTTGACCTCAGGAAGCTACCTGCCCTCACTTGCTTGCCACCAGCCGCTCGAAGCGCGGGCCCCCGGAGCGGGGCCCAGGTGTGATCGACCCGCAGAACTGGTACTGAAACGAAGCCAGGCACCGACAGGAGGTAGGCGAGTTGGTCGACGGCGGACTCATTAGTTTCCGCTGACGGTAGCTAGCACTTCATAGACGCGCGACTCAGGAAGCCCGGTGCTTTCACGCGCTTAAGACAATTCTGCCCGGGGGTGGCCCTGCCGCTTCGCTTGCTCCAAAAATCGTCGGCTCTCCGGACCGCGGTGGCTTTCGGCCTCGGCGGCGTCGGATACGCCTTGGGCAACTTGCTGCTGGCGCGGGTGCTTCCGCCCGCACAATTCGGCGTCTTTACTCTGTTTCTCGCGCTGGTTCAGATTGGAGCGTCCCTGGCCCCGATCGGCCTCGAGGGTCAAGTGAACCGCCGGCCAGGGGCGAGGGTCTCTCCCGGGCGACCGCTGCTCACCTCACTCGTCGTAGCGGCAGCAACCGCCATCCTCGCCGCGGCACTGTACGGAATGGGCGTGGCGCTGATTGTCGCCTTGATCATCAGCATCACCGCCGGCGGCACTGCCCGCGTGGCCTCGGCCATCTTCCAGAGCCGGCTCCGGTTCGGCCTTGCCCTCAGCCTCTCGCAGGGCCTTGCGCTGATGCTGGTCGGCATGGGAGCGGTCGCGGTGATTGCCGGTGGGGCGCAGCTCCGGCTGCTCGCCGCACTCGTAGCGGGATACTATGTGATCTCGTCCAGCGTCGGCTGGGGAATACTGGCACGCGAGAGACCTCAGGGTGCAACCGAGGGGCACTCGTTCTTAGAGGGCCTTAGTCTGCTCGGCATAACCGCCGCTGCGTTGATCCTCATGCAGCTCGAGCGCTTGCTGACCCCCCGGCTCTTGACTCTCGAAGACCTGGCCACTTTCGCGGTGGTGACTACCCTCGTCGGATCACCACTGCGTATGCTGCAGATGGGAGCCGGATATACGTTGCTCCCGCGGCTCAGCACCGCCTCTTCCCCAGAAGAGCGCCAGCTGTTAGCTCGTCGCGAAGCGTGGGCTGTCGCGTTGATCGCCGGCTCTGGCTCGCTGCTCGTCTTCTTCGCAGCGCCCTGGGTCGCTGCCTCGCTGCTCGCCGGCAAGTATCACCTTTCGACAGCATTGATGATCGCCGCCCTGGTGAGCGGGGCCGTCAAGCTGGCCGACGGGTTCGCGACGACGATCGTCTGGGCTCTCGGCAGTGCCCGGCAACTGGGTTTGCTGAACTGGGTGAGCTGGACCTGCGCCGGGGTTGGGGTCGCAGCGGCATGGCTGGGGGTCCGGTGGGGGCTGCTCGGTTTGATGTACGGCGTAACCGTGGGGTGGGTCTGCCGCGGCGCCCTTGCGAGTGCGCTCGCCTTCCGGCTGCTGCGCGGGTCTCCGGTACCCGGTGCGCTGCAGCCCGGATCGCCCGCCCGTATTCCTTCCTGAGCCCGCGACCATGACTCGGCCGACAGTCACCGCCATCATCGCCATTCGCAACGGTGCGCCTACGATCGGGGTTTGTCTGGACGCAATCGCCGGGCAGTCGTATTCAGTTGGGTCCACCATGGTTATCGATGACGCGAGCACCGACGACACAGTGAGGCGGGTTCGGGAACGCCGCGACCCAACGATGGAGATTGTTGAGCTCACCCAGAATGTGGGTCCTGCCGAAGCCCGCAACCGCGTCCTCCCCCGCGTGACCACCGACTATTTCTGGATCGTTGACGCCGACTGCGTCCCGGCGACCGATTGTCTGGCCAAGCTGTGCGCCGTCCTTTCGACGGACGCGACGATCGGCATCGTGGGTGGCCCGAATCCACAGGACCCGCGGAAGGTCACGTATGCCGCTGCTGCGTTCGACTTCTCGAACAGATACCTGGTGGACCCCGCAGCGCCTCCAACTGACGTGCCCTACGTCGTGGGCGCCAACATGCTGGTCCGCCGCGCGGTCATCGAGCAGGTCGGCTACTACGATGCGAGTCTCCGAATCGCCGAAGACTTTGATCTCTGCGTGCGGGCGCGCCAGGCTGGGTGGCGCGTCGTGTTCGAGCCAAGGGCGGTTTCGGAGCATCGCCACCCCCGCTCCACGGTCTTCAGTTATTTGCGTTACCAGTACAAGATTGGCCGCTATGGCTGCCGGTTTCGTGTGAAGCACCGCGACGCGGTCCCATTCGGCCGCTGGTATCCAACCACACCCGCACGGGCCGTGTTGCTCGCCCCGGTGTACGTCGCGATGGCGCTCGGTCGGATTGTGGTGAAGAACGTTGGGGTAGGAGCAATTCGCCCGCTCCTCTGGTATTTCCCGCTTATCGCGTTCGGCCAATGCTGGGTCATCGCAGGTGTAATCCGGGGGCTCGCAGATGTGAAGAGTCGATGAACGGCAATTGGGATTACTGCAGATAGCCGTTGGCCCTCATTTCATCGCCGCAAATGGTCTCGAAGGTTCGGGTGTGGTGGGCATCCCACTCACGCCAGTGGGGAATCCCATAGGTCCCCGTGGCGTTGCGTTGAACACCCGTCTGCTGCTTCCAGACGGATTGCGGCATGACCAGGCCAAACGGACTCAGGATCCGTTGCTCGAAGCATTCGTAGTCGCTGATGACCTCCTCGAACCTGACCGTGTTCCCGATACTGGTACGGAGGTGGTGATTTTCCACGCGCCAGTACCAGCACAGCTTGGCGAAGCGATCCATCGTGCGCCACTGGGCAAAGAACGGGTCGGATTCATGCGGCCTCAGCCACCACGTCCACATGTCTCCGGGCCTCAGGGCGGCCGTCGACATCATAGTCCGGACGACGTCCCGCCCGTCCCTCACCATGTGCAGGAATCCAGCCGCAGGAAAGTGGCGGCTCAAGGCATGGACGTGACGGCGAAGCAGCGAGTTGACCTCGCCATAGACATTGAAATCCGTCATGCGGGTCCGGAGATACATTTCCTTCTTGCGAAACGAAGCTATGTAGCGCTCGGCATCATCCGAGCTGAAGAAAGCCCGTCGGTAGGCGTCGATATCGCTGCGTGCCGGCTCGTGAAACACGACGGCGCCGGCGGACAGGTTCAGCAAGTGCGACAGGAACGTCGTCCCGGAACGGCCGAGTGCCAGAATGAAAAAAAACCTTTTGCTCGCGATCCACTGCTCGACTTGGCGATTCGTAACCCCCAAATGCCGCGTCACCCGTAGCGTCTCCATCAAGCGCGATATCTCCGTGCGCACCCTCTCCGATCGCATTTTCACCAAGGAGCGGGTACTCCGGGCCAAATCCAGATTCATGTTGCGACTCCTTTCAGGTCCTGCCGTCGAACATTTCCCCCAGGATTCTATCGGCAGCCCGCTCCCAGGTTTTTTGGGGGGCCGTAGATAAGCAAAACTCCGACGCGCGCTGGAGTCGTTCAGGGGATTTCAGCAACTCAATGGTGATGGCCGCGATTTCTTGAGTATTGCAGGGATCCACCAGCCAGCCGGATCTTCCTTCATCGATGGCATCGGGAATGCCGCCGCTTCGGCCCCCGAGGGAAGGAAGGCCGCACGCCGCTGCTTCCAGGAAGACGAGGCCAAAGCCCTCCACATCCGGCGGCTCTTCCCGCGACAGCATGATAAAAAGATCGGCCACGTTATACAGCTCTACGATTTTCGATAACGCCACCGGCCCCAAGAAGCTGACCTGAGCCTGCAAGCCCAGGCGGGTCGCCAGGTCCTGCAACCGCTGCTGGTCCGGCCCGGTGCCGACAACCAGGTATTTGACGCCGGGGACAGCCCGTAAAATGGCTGGAAGCGATTCCAACATGCGATCCACGCCTTTGTACGGATACAGACGCGTAACGGTGAGGAGGATTCTTTCGCCCCCTGGTTTGTACCTTGCCCGAGCCTCTGATGTTGCCAGCATTTTCTTGAAGATCGCCGGGTTCACACCGTTGTTGACCGTGACGATTGAGGCTTCATTCCCGCCTCCCTCCGAGAGCACGGCCTTGCGGGTATAATCGCTGACCGGGAAGACCTTCTTGGCCTCCTGAAACACCGCCCTCTTCAGCTTACGGGTCAGCACCGTCCGTACGCCGTTCGGCATGCTGGCAAAGTTCTCAAAGACTTCGGTGCCGTGCGCCGCCACGAAATAGGGAATCGCCGCTTCTCCTATCGCCCGGCGGCCTGCCGCACCATCGGGAAGCCAGATGGGGCAAAACACCGCATCGGGAGGCTGCCGCCGAATCATAACTCGCAGAGCCCGAGCGAACAGCGGGTAGCTGATGAGAGCGCTATGCGGAGCGGTGATTCGGGAGATTTGGTACGGCAGGTTCTGATCGAACTCGTGTATCCCGGGAAGCTTACGGCTGACCACATGGACCCGTGCCCGCCGGCTGAACTGCACGGCCAATTCGTGGCCGTAGTTGGCCACTCCTCCCAGCAGGGGCTTGAAGTCATAGGCTGGTATGAGGATGCTTCTTTCTTTCATGGTCGGTAGACATGGCCCCTGGGGGGCGAATGGGACATCGTCTCTAACACGAAGCCGGTTTGCAAGACGCCAGGATCTTGCCGGTCGGCAGCAGGCTCATGTGCAGCGGGACGACGCTCCATGACACCGGAGGAACCCACTTGCCGCTGGTTGCCTCGGGCGGCACGGCGGTGATGGTATTGGCCGACAAGGTGGCCGCTACAGCGCAGGTCACCGCCACGCCCGCCAGGGCAGCCGCGAGAGCAGGCGCGCGGCACGTCGGGAGGACGCGATATGGCTCACTGTGGAGTTCGGATCGTTATCTTCAATGCAGGAACCGAGCCATGGAACAGCCCTGCGGCGGGCGCGCAGGCCGCTAAAGTGCTGCCTCTGTCGCGCGAGTTCCACGCGGGGTGACGCATGGAACGCCGACCTTCTTTCCGTTCGTGAGATCGAAGTGGTTCCCGCGGACGTACGTCATACCGACCCAAGCCGGGTCGGGCGCATTCGCATCCGACCAGGCACCGGTCAGTCCTCGCGCAGCCCGAAGACCGTCACGCCGCGGGTGGAGGTGACCGCCACCCGCTGTTTACCGTCGACCATGAAGGTGATCGGCGGCCCCATGTACCCCTTGTCCAGCTCGTAGCGCCAGAGCGGTTTGCCGGTCTCCGCGTCCAGGGCGTTCAGGTAGGCAGGCTCGGGGAAGAAGACGAGCCCGCCGGCCGTGGCCAGCGCGCCCCCCGTAATCAGCGGTGCCTTCACCTTGTGCTGCCAGCGGATCCTGCCGGTGGCGGCGTCCACGGCCGTGAAGGTGCCGAACCGCCCGTCGTCCTTGAATTCCATGAACCTCGCGAGGACGTGCGGCGGCGCGCCTGGTCGCCTGACCCTGGCCTCGGCCATCGCGGCCGAGTCAATCTTGTAGATCATCGGGATGTAGCTCCCGAGCACGTACACCGCGCCGGTCTTCGGAGAGTAGGCCACGGACGGCCAGTTGCTCCCGCCGCGGGTCCCGGGCGCGATGCGCACGCCCTCCGCGCTCGGCGCCGGAAAGGTGTTCTCGAGCGGCACGAACGGCTCCGATCGCCGGAGCAGCTTGCCGCTCCGGCGATCGAGGATATACACCCATCCAGTCTTGCCGGCCTGGGCGACGGCCGGCACCAGCGCCCCGTCCTGCGGGACCTCCAGCAGCACCGGCGGACTCGCCGGGTCGTAGTCCCACTCGTTGTGCGGTACCATCTGGTAGTACCACCGAAGCTTGCCGGTGACCAGGTCGAGCGCGACGAGGGATGTGGTGTAGAGGTTGTCCCCCGGCGGAATGTGACCGTCCACGGGCGAAGGGTTGCCGATACCGAAGAAGATCAGGCCAAGCGCCGGGTCATAGGCGGGTGTGGTCCACACCGGCCCGCCCCCGTGCTTCCAGCTGTCGGCGTACACCGCGCTGTCGCGTCGTTCCTGCGCCGTATCTCGCGGGAGCCGGTCGCCCTCGGGTGTGGTCAGCGTCAGCCGGCCCCACCACCCGCCCTCCTCGGGCGACGGGATCGTGTAGAAGCGCCAGAGCCGCCGCCCCGTCTCCGGATCGTACGCATCCAGAAACCCGCGAATCCGGAATTCACCGCCGCTCGTTCCGATGAGGATCTTCCCCCCTGCGGCGAGCGGCGCCATGCTGAACGAATAGCCGTCGGCCGGGTCCGCCTCCACCACCTGCCGGTCCCAGGCCACCTTGCCCGTCCGGCGGTCGAGCGCGATGAGATGCGCGTCCAGCGTTCCCACGTATACCTTGTCGCCGTAGAGCGCCACGCCGCGATTGACCAGCCCGCAGCACAGCGCGGTGCCGCCCAGGTGGCGGTACCACGACCAGATCTCGCGTCCGGTGCGCAGATCCACGGCGATCACGTGGTTGCCCGGCTGGGCCAGCCGCATGCCGGGATCGGTATAGATCAGCACGCCATCGGCCACCACCGGCGTGCTCTCGGCGCGCATGTAGCTCTTGATGAGGCGCTGGGCGCCCTGCCGCCACAGCGGCTCCAGGCGGTGGACCGTCTCACGGTTGATCTGGGTGAACGGCGCAAACCGCTGGTTGGCGAAATCGCGGCCGTAGGTGAGCCAGTCGCCGCTCGAGTCAGCGGCGCGCAGCATGGAGTCGGTGACCGGTCGGACGGCCCGGAGCCGCTGGTCCCGCGGGCGCGAATGCAGCGCGAACGCGGCGGCCCCGAGGGCCACCAGCGCGAGCGTGCCGAGAAGGACTCTTCGCATCCGCCAAAGATAACCCTCCTACTGCAGTCGGATGATTTGCGCCGCCGACGGAACCCCGTTCCGGTTGAGGACGAACAGCATGTAATGGCCTGGGGGTGCCTTATTCACGGTCGCCGGAGCGGTGACGGTCACCCCGGTCGAGGTCTGGGTGAACGTCAGCGTGTTCGCCCGCTGGCCCGCGTCGAAGGCGTGAGTGACCGAGCCGAGCCGTATCCAGCGCACCTCGGTGATCTGGGCCGCGTTCGGCGTGGCCACGGAGAAGGTTTCCCCGGGGCCCACGCTGGCCGGGGCGCTCGTGATCGTCGGCCGCGCGCCCTTGAACAGGTACGGCGGCGAGAAGATCTCGTGGTTCTTTTCGTCGGGAACGATGTTGGCACCGGACATCGCGTTGCCGCTGGCGCCGTGGAGCACCGTGCCGTCGGGGAGAAGCAGGGACACTGAGTGATAGACCCGCATTTTGCTGTTCGCGGCGAGCGTGGCCCACTCGGTGGGCTTCTTCGGGTCCCACAGCTCCGCCGTCCGCGCGGCGTCGGCGGGATTGATGTCCACGAAGCCGCCCCCACTCGTGCCTCCGGTGATCAAGACCGTGCCATCGGGCAGCACGGTGGAGTTGAGGTGCCGGCGGGGAACCGCCATCGAGCCTGCGCTGGTCCAGACCGGTGATGTCGCGTTCAGGTCGATGGTCTCCGCGGTGGCCGTGGGCGTCGGGGACTTCGGGTCCGGCGTGTGCCAACCGAGATCGCCACCGCCGCCGGCGTACAGGATCTTTCCCGTTTCGTACATGACGGCCGTGCCATAGTCCCGGTTGAACTGGAAGGCCGTGTGACTCGGGCCGCTGATCCACTGGCCGCGCCCTGAAGGCGTCGAGCCGTCCACGTCGAACCAGCGCGAACGGATGCGCTCCCCAGCCATGAAGATGCGGCCGTTCTTCGGGTCCACGAAGTTGCGCGGGTAGTAGGGGATCCGCAGCGTGTCGGCACCGGGAAGCGGGACCCACCGGTCGTTTTCCCAGATCTCCGGCGTCGTCACTACGTTGCCGGCCTCATCCTGGCCAGCCATGGTGAGCATCCGCCCGTCGCCCAGCTCGGTGACGGTGGGGTACCAGCGGCCGAACGCCATCTTGGGCAGCCCGGCCACGAAGCTCTCACTCGTCGGATCGAAGATGTTGGTGACGTCGATCCCCTGGGCGTCGGCCTTGTGCCCGCCGGACACCATGAGGCGACCATCCGGCATGAACGCATGCCCGGAGCAGAACAGCATGGTGTCCACGTTGATCATCCGCGCGGTCGTCGGGGGTCCGCTGGCGGGATCCCAGAGCCGCGGCCTGCCCCCCATCGTCCCGTTGACGCCGGTGTCGTATTTGCCCCACGCCAGGATCTTGCCTGTGGGCAGCAGGTGCATGTGCAGCGGCACCATGGGCCAGTCGACCACCGGACCCCAGGACCCCGTCGTGGCTTCAGGAGAGAGCGCGGAGACGTTGACCGGGGAGGACGTCACGCTGGCCGAGCCGGTCATGAACTGGATGGTGTGCGTGCCGACGCCCATGATCCCCAGGTCGGCGAAGGCCGCGCGACCGTCCGCCCCGGAGACGGCGCTGGTGGCGCCTTGAAGGCTGCCCCCTCCCGACTGCATCGCCGCGGTGACCGTCACCCCATTGGCAGGATTGCCCTGTGCGTCGGTCACCCGCACCACCGGCTGCTGATCCGGCGCCAGCACCTCCTGGTCGAGAGCCGAGGAGGGGGGCTGGACCACGATCGCGAGCTGGCTCGCCGCACCCGCGAGCAGGGTGATCGAGGTCGACCCGACCGAGACCAGATCGGGGCCTGAAAAAGTGAGAATGTAGCTGCCGGCAGATCCCACGAGACCCAGGTCGGTGAACGTCGCGAGCCCGGACGCGTCGGTCTGTACGACGGAGGTGCCGGTGAGGGTAGCGCCTTCGACCGAGGCGGTGACCGAGATGCCGGCGCCGAGCGGCTGGCCATTGCCGTCTTCGGCGCGGACCACCGGCTGCTGCGGGAGGGGCACGCCGCTTTCCGCCGCCGTGGACGGCTGAGTCATGATATGCAACTGCGGCACTGCACCGGCTTCACCGGTTGCGGTGAAGCCGACCGGCGGCAGGCCGGACACGGACGCGGTCGCCGCCTGAACGCCGGCGGTCCCGCCCAACACCCACCGAACCTCTGCATGGCCATCCGCGCCGCTGGTCACGCTGGAGCTGCTCACGGTGCCGTCCGTGCTCGCGCTCCAGGCGACGGCCACCCCCTCGAGCGGCTGCCCCTGATCATCCTTGACGACGACGACCAGCGACTCCGGGAGTGCCTGCCCGATGGGTCCGGTCTGAGCGTTGCCCGACACGGCCGTCAGCGATGCCGGCTGGGTGCCCGGAGGCCCGACGTCCCCGCCGCATCGGAGAGAGGCCGCCGCCAGCGCCGCACCCAATACCCAGACTCGGAGACTGCGTAGAACGCTCATTTAAATTCCGGTGCATGGACGGTAGTGCGCCCAACCGGGCGCACCTTTTGCGCCACTGGCAGCCGCCGACCGCTGGTGGTAAGCTGCTCCACCATCATACGTTACCCTACCCCGTCGGCCATTGTAGTGCGCCGCGTCACACGCAGATTGGCAGTGAGCGCAACACTCCGGAGCCGGCAGAAGAAGTCCGGGATTCGCCATCGAGCCCCGCGAGTGCCCGGTCAGTCTCACATTGGTCCGTCGCAGCAGCCCGGTCTAGGTTATCCTGGAAAGCCTCCAGAAGGAATCATTCGCCCAGAACAAACTGCCGCCGGCTGAACCTTCGGCCGGCGGCAGTCTGACGCTCTCAGGTCTGCTCTACTGTTCTACTGTGGTGTGGCCTTGACCGTCATGACCAGATCGTTGAAGTCGGGCTCGTTCGGGCCGACGAAGCCGTCGTCGTACTCGAGGGTCCAGCCGGCCGCGAAGCTGCCCGTGACCCGGAGCTTGGGGTTCTGCGCCCCGGCCACGCCGGTGAGTACCGCGGCGTCGAGCTGAGTACCGGCGGAATACGCCGCGCCATTGTTGAGCGGGAAGGAGCTGCCCGCGGCGGGATCGACCGGCCCGAAGCAGCCGTCGGTGAACAGCGTATCGATCGCCGGTGCGGTGATCACGAAGGTGTCGCCGTGCGCTGCGCAGCTATGGCTCTTCAGCGTCACCACGACGGTGGCCGCCTGGTCGAGCCCGAGCGTGCAGGCCATGTCGCCGCACGTGAGTGAGGCTGCCGGTGTGACCGTGATCTGCTGTGTCGCCTGGCTGGTTGCGCCATCACTGGTGACCACCAGCGTGATCGTGAACGAGGTCAACGTGGTGACGTCGTAGTGGACCGGCGGAGGATTCTGCACGGTGCTGGTCTGGCTGCCGTCGCCGAAGTCCCAGGCCCAGGTGACCACGGTGCCCAGGTTGGTACTGGTGTTGGTGACCGTGCAATCGAGCGAGGAACAGGATGTGGTGAAGCTGGCGCTCGGCCCGCCTGGAGCCTGGGCCGTGACGGTCACCTGAGTGGTTTTGGAGTTGGTGGCCCCGCCATTGTCGGTGACCGTAAGCTGCACGTTGTAGGCGCCGGCGGCCGAGAACGTGTGGTTGGCATTCTTGGTAGTGGCGGTGTTCTGGGTCGCGTCAGCGAAGTTCCAGCTGTACGACGCAACGTTGCCGTCGGTGTCGGAGCTCTGGTCGGTAAAGGAGCACACGAGGTCGCTGCACGAGAACGTGAAGTTCGCGGTCGGCGCCGAGTTCGACGGGCTGCTCGAGTCCCCGCTACAGGCCGCGAGCAGCGCAGCCCCGAGGGCGAGGGTCAGGACAGGCGAGAAGCGCATAGTGTTGGTCTCATGCCCCAGGGTGAAGGTGCGTTGTAGCAAAGGGAACCAAAGGTGCCGCACGGTTCGACTGGCCGGGACAGTGCCAGACGTATGCCAGATACCGGCGTCGAGAAGGTAGACAGTGTTCGCGCGCCCAACTAGCGACTGGATGCGGAGCTACGCGCTGGGCCGTTAAAAATTGACACTGCGGCACAGACACACCAGAGTGTGGCATCCATAGCATATTGAGGCAGCACCAGCCGTTTCAAGCCGCCGAATGCTGGGGTCCATCCGGAAGGGTCGAGCCCTAAGGTTCGCCTGCCCGGACACGCCAAGCCCCCCGGCGGCATGCCGCCGGGGGCTTGGCTTCATTCTCGTTCGGGTGCCTAGCCTGGCGCCTACGGTACCACCTCCCCGTGGACTGCGAGCACGATATCATTGAAATCGGGCTCCCCCGGTGCGGTCGGATTCCCGCCATCATCGATACTGATAGTCCAGTCGGGAAAGGCGCCCTCGAGCTTGATCTGGGGCGGCACTGTGGGCGGATCGGTTGGATCTCTGACGCCCTGGGTGAATTGCGCTTGAATCTGGGTGCCCGCATCAAACGACTTGTCAGCATTGGGGCCGTCGAGTATTACCGGAGAAATCGCATCGAAGCACCCGTTCGTGAAGACCGTCTGCTGGATCGGTGAGGTGATGGCGAACCGGTTTCCTGCGAACTGGCAGTCCCGGCTGACCAGGCTGACCGTCAGAATGGCCTTCTGGGTGACGTCCAGGGTGCAATCCGCCAATACGCCCCCGCTGTCGCACTGCAGAGCCGCCGCTGGAGTGACGGTGATGGTCTGACTCTTGGTGTTCGTCGCGCTCTGCGGATCGGTGACCGTCAGCGTCACGGTGAAGTCGGTGACGGCGGTGACGGTGTAGGTGTGCGTCGGATTCTGGACGGTGGACGTGTTGCTGGACCCGGAAGCCGGCTCGCCGAAGTCCCACGCGTAGGTGAGGGTGCCGTCCGCCGGTGTGCTCGTGCCGGTGAACGAGCAATCGGCCGCGTTGCAGGTAACCGTGAAGCCCGCCGTTGGACCCGCCGGGGACACCGTTACCAGACTGTCTGCCGCTGTGCTCGCCGCACCGTTGGCGTCGGTGACCTTGAGCGTCACGTGGAAACTGCCCGCAGCAGCGTAGGTGTGGCTCGGACTCTGGGCGGTGGACGTGTCGTTGGTCCCGGAGCTCGGCTCGCCGAAGTTCCATTGATAGGTGAGGGCATCGCCGTCGGCGTCGCTGCTGGCGTCGGTGAAGGTACAGGCCAGGTCGGTACAGCTTGGTGTGAACGCGGCGATCGGAGCCGTGTTGGATGGCCCGTTGCTGCCGCCGCAGGCCGCGCCCGCCGCAGCCACGCCCACGAGCAGAGCGTACAGATGGAGAGGTCGCATAGGTGTTGGTTCCAAGCCCCAGTTGAGTAGTGTGGTGCGATGAGCGCGAGTGCCTCATTTGGGTACGGCTGCGGGCGGGCCTGAGGTAGCGGCCATGGTGCCAAGCCCAAAACCCGTGCCCAGGAAGATAGGTGCATGAGTCCGACGACGGTGTGAGCCTCCGCACAGGTGGCGCGCGCTTCCCGGTTCCTTCCATCGATCACCATAACCTGGATATCGCCTACCCTGAAAGCCATCTCTGGCTCACCGCCACCGCAGCCGCCTCCGCAGCCGCCTCCGGTTGACTCACGCCGGGCACCCTAACTACTTTCCCGGGCTGTAATTATGACGGACCTCTCGCTGTCACGCAGCCAGATGCTGCTCCTGAGCGGGTCGGCCAACCGAGCCCTCGCCGAAGAGGTGGCCGCCCACTTGGGGCAGCCTCTCTGCCAGGTCACGCTCCGCCGCTTCGCCGACGGCGAGCTGTTCGTCAAGATCGACGAGAACGTGCGCGGGCGGGACGTCTACATCGTGCAGCCCACCAACCCGCCGGCCGAGAACATGATCGAGCTCCTGCTCCTCATGGACGCGGCCAAGCGGGCCAGCGCGGCGCGGGTGACGGCGGTGATCCCCTACTTCGGATACGCGCGCCAGGACCGCAAGGACCAGCCCCGGGTCGCGATCAGCGCCAAGCTGATGGCCAACATGGTCTCGATGGCGGGCGCCGACCGGGTGCTGGCGATCGACTTCCACCAGCACCAGTTGCAGGGGTTCTTCGACCTGCCGGTCGATCACCTATACGCCGCCCCGGTGTTCGTGAGTCACTACCGGCAGAAGCAGCTCTACGATCCCGTGGTGGTGGCGCCCGACGTCGGCTCGGCCAAGATGGCGCGGGGCTTCGCCAAGCGGCTGAACGCCTCGCTCGCCATCATCGACAAGCGCCGTCCCTCAGCCAACGTGGCCGAGGTGCTCAACGTCGTCGGTGAGGTGGGCGACCGCGACTGCCTCATCCCGGACGACATGATCGACACCGCCGGGACCATGGCTGAAGCAGTGACCGCGCTCAAGCGGCTGGGCGCGCGGGACATCTACTGCTGCGCCACTCACGCGCTGCTCTCCGGCCCGGCGGTCGATCGGCTGATGGCGTCGCCGGTCACGGAGGTCACGGTCACCAACACGATCGGGATCCCGCCCGAGCGGCGCTTCGACCGGCTCAAGGTTCTTTCGATCGCGGGCCTGCTGGCCAAGGCGATCGGCTACACCCACAGCGACCAATCGGTGAGCTCGCTGTTCGATTGATGCGCCCGCCGGGCGCCACTCCACGCGAAGGATCGGATCATGGCACAACAGGCGAATCTCCAGGTGGCGACCCGCTCCACCACCGGCAAGGGTGCGGCCCGCTCTCTCCGGCGCGAAGGCAAGGTGCCCGGGGTCATCTACGGCCACGGACGGGCGGCGGAGGCGGTGACGGTCGAAACGGCGGCGCTGACCAAGATGCTGGTCGGCATCAGCGCGGGCACCACCATCGTGGACGTGGCCATCGACGGGCGGCCCCCCGTGAAGGCGCTCATCCGCGAGATCCAGCGGGACGCGCTCCGCCCGGCGGAGATCCTCCACCTCGACCTCTACGAGGTCCGGGCCGACGAGCAGATCACCCTGGCCGTGCCGGTACATCTGGTGGGCATTCCCGATGGCGTGCGTAACTTCGGCGGGGTGCTCGACCATTCCCTCCGCGAGCTGGAGATCGAGGTGCTCCCCTCGGACATCCCGGAGCACGTCGAGCTGGACGTGACGGCGCTGGCCATCGGCCACTCCCTCTTCGTGCGGGACCTCAAGATCGAGAAGGCCCGGATCCTCAACGATCCCGATACACCAGTGTGCACCGTGGTGGCCCCGCGGACCGAGGAGGCGCCGGCCGTGGTGGAGGAAGTCGTGTCCACCGAGCCCGAGCTCATCCGCAAGCCCAAGGCTGAGGCCGAGGGCGAGACCGAAGAGAAAGCCTGAGCCCTGCACGCCATCGTGGGGCTGGGCAACCCCGGCCCGGAGTACGACGAAACCCGGCACAACGCCGGGTTTCTACTGGCCGACCACCTGGTCGGGCGCTGGCGGATCGGGCCGTTCCGCCGCGGTGACCGGGCGCGGGACGCGCGGGGCACCTGGGATGGTCGTCCGGTGTCCGTCCTCAAGCCGCAGACCTACATGAATCGGAGCGGGGCGGCCCTCGCGTCGTTCCGGGCGCTCCCCGAGTTCGATCCCAGCCGGGACCTGCTGGTCCTGGTGGATGACGTGGCGCTTCCGCTCGGCCGCTTCCGTCTTCGCGGCGCCGGGTCCGCCGGCGGACACAACGGGCTCAAGAGCGTCGAGGGTGTGCTCCAGCGACAGGACTACGCTCGGCTGCGGATCGGGGTCGGACCGCCGCCGCCGGGGTTGGAGGATCTCGCCGAGTTCGTGCTCGCCCCCTTCGCCGAGGCGGAGCGGCGCGAGCTCGCGGCCCTGCTGGACCCCATGGCCGAGGCGGTCGAGTGCTGGCTGCGGGAGGGAATCGAGCGCGCGATGAGCCGCTTCAACCACTGAGCCACCGGTCACGTCATGCTTCGCCTTGGAATCGTCGGTCTGCCGAACGTCGGGAAATCCACCCTCTTCAACGCGCTGACCTCGGCCAAAGCCCTGGTGGCGAACTATCCATTCGCCACCATCGAGCCGAATACAGGTATCGTGCAGGTTCCCGACCCGCGGCTGGACCAGCTCGCCCGGATCGTGAACCCGGAGCGAACCGTTCCGGCCGTGGTGGAGTTCGTGGACATCGCCGGCCTGGTCAAGGGCGCCAGTGAAGGGGAAGGACTGGGAAACCAGTTCCTGGCCAACATCCGGGAGGTGGACGCGGTGGTGCACGTCGTCCGCTGCTTCGAGGACGACGACGTCCAGCACGTGCTGGGCTCGGTCGACCCGGTTCGGGATCGCGAGATCGTGAACATCGAGCTCGGGCTCGCCGACCTCGCCGGCGTGGAGAAACGGCTCGACAAGACCACTCGCGCGGCCCGCTCGGCCGATCCGCAGGCCAAGCTGGAGCTGCGGGTGCTGGAAGCCGTCCGGGACGCGCTCGCCGCCGGGCGGCCGGCCCGCGACGTGGTGCCCAGCGAGGAGGAGGCGCCCGCCTACCGCTCCTTCAACCTGCTCACGGCCAAGCCGGTCCTCTACGCCGCCAACGTGGCGGAGGACGAGATCGCCGCAGGAAACCGCTTCGTCACGGCACTCCAGGCCGCGCTCGAGCGCGACCGGGAGACCGCCGAGATCGTGACCTTCTCCGCCAAGGTGGAGGCCGAGCTGGCCGAGCTCGCGCCGGAGGACCGGGACGAGTTCCTCCAGTCGCTCGGGCTGACCGAGTCGGGCCTCGACCGCCTGGCGCACGCGGCGTATCACCTGCTCGGCCTGCAGAGCTACTTCACCGCGGGCGAGAAGGAAGTGCGCGCCTGGACCATCCACCGCGGCGACAAGGCACCTGCCGCGGCCGGGGTGATCCACTCCGACTTCGAGAAGGGCTTCATCCGGGGCGAGACCGTGGCGTTCGAGGACTTCGTGCGGCTCGGCGGCTGGAAGCCCGCGCGCGAGCAGGGGCTGGCTCGAGCCGAGGGCAAGGAATACGTCGTGCAGGACGGGGACGTCATGCTGTTTCGGTTCACCAGCTGACCCTACCGGCCGTACCGCCAGCCGTCTATGTTACGCCGTCCACCAATCTCCTCCTCGGCGCCCACACCAGGCCCGAGGCATCAGACCGAAGGAAGGTGTCATGACCCGTCAGTACGAAGTGGTCTATATCTTCGACAGTGCGCTCGAAGAGAGCGCCCTCAACGAACGCCTCGCGCGGTTCCACGCTTTCATCCAACAGCCGGGCGGCGAGCCACCCCAGGTGAATCACTGGGGAAAGCGCACGCTGGCGTATCCCATCAAGAAGCACGAGACCGGCTACTACGTCGTCGCCAAGTTCGACGCTGAGGCGACGGCGCTCCCCGAGTTCGAGCGAGCCATCAAGCTGGATGACGGAGTGCTCCGCTTTCTGGTGGTGGTGAACGAGGGTGCTCAGCCGGTTCCGGTGACGGCCGGCAAGAGCGACGAGGAGGATGACGAATGAGGCGGCCGCAAAAGACCTGCGCCATCTGCGAGTCCGGCGTCCGGGTCGTCGATTTCAAGGACGAACGCACCTTGTCCCGATTCCTGACCGAGCGGGGGAAGATCCTGCCCAGCCGGCTCTCCGGCACCTGTGCGCGGCATCAGCGGCAGCTCAGCACCGCCATCAAGCGGGCCCGCCAGCTCGCCCTCCTGCCCTACATCAAAGGTTTCGGCGGCTGATCGCGGCCGGAGCCGGACGGCCGTGGGGCGGCTCAGGCCCCCCGGGCCGATCGCCGGGATGGGGCCCGGTCGTCCTGGCGGTGGGCTACCTGCTCTTCGCCCCACCGGTCTTCGCCCTGTGTCCCCTCGCGGGGCTGCTGCTCCTCTCCCGGCCCAGGACGGTCCGGGAGTGGGGCTGGCTGCTCGGAACCGCGGCGTGGTCGGCCCTCTGGCTGCAGCAGGTCGGGGGGCTCGGCGCCCAGGTCGTTCGGGCGGGGGCGGTCTTTTTGTGCGGCAGCTTTCTCGCGCTCACCCTCTGGCGCCCGTCGGCCGGCTTCTCCCGGGCGCTTCTGGCCACGGCCGGCGCCGGCCTTACCCTGGTGGCGTGGATGGCATGGCTGGGAATCCGGTGGGTCGCGGTGCAGCAGGCCATCGAGCACGACCTCTCCACGTATCAGGCGATGGCACGGACGCAATGGACCGCGGCCGGCGCGCCCAAGGAGCTGTTGAGTGAGTTGGCCGCGATGCCCCACACCATCGCGCAGCTCACGCCCGGCCTCCTCGCCATCGCGGGCATCGCCGGCCTCAGGCTCGCATGGACCTGGTACCATCGGCTGGCCAGCCGACCGTGGGGAGCGGCCAGCCCCCCATTCCCCGCGTTCCGATTCAGCGATCAGCTGGTGTGGGGGTGGGTCGTCGCGGCGGCACTCTGTCTGTTGCCGGTCGCCGCGCCCTGGCCCCTGGTCGGTGCCAACCTGCTGCTGGTCTGGTCCGCGCTCTACGCCACCCGGGGCCTCGCCGTCCTTCTGGGGCTCGCCGGCCGGATTCCGCGGGCGGTCGCCGGCATGCTGATGCTGATCGCGATGTTCCTGTTGCCGTTCGTGCTGGGCGGGCTCACGCTGCTCGGGCTCGCCGACACCTGGCTAGATTTCAGGCGTCGATTCTCGACGCCGACCACCGGAGGGCTCGACCGATGATGGAAGTGATTCTGCGCGAGGACGTAAAGTCGCTCGGCAAGGCCGGCGAGATGGTGCGGGTGAAGCCCGGGTACGCCCGCAACTACCTGCTCCCCCAAGGACTGGCGTACGAAGCCACCGAGGGGAACAAGAAGCGGATCGCGGCGGAGACCAAGGCCCGCACCTCCCGGCAGGACTCCGAGCGGGCCGAGGCCCAGCGCGCGGCGGCGACGCTCGACCAGGTCGCCCTCACGCTGACCGGCAAGGCGGGGGAGGAGGGCAAGCTGTTCGGCTCGATCACGACGCAGGACCTGGCCGACGCCCTGGCCCGGCAAGGGCACCAGATCGACAAGCGCCGCATCGAGCTCGATCATCCGATCAAGACGCTGGGGCATCACACCGTCGCGGTACGGCTGCATCCCGAGGTCCACGCCGAGGTGCACGTGTCGGTCGTCGCGGAGTGACCCACCTTCGATGAGCCTCGGCATCGCCTCCGTCGACGGCCCGCGCCTGGCCCGCGCGCTCCTCGCGGCGGCCGACTGGGTCGCGGCCGGGCGGGAGGAGATCAACCGGATCAACGTCTTTCCCGTTCCCGACGGCGATACCGGCACCAACTTCAGTCTGACGCTTCGCGCCATCGCCGACGCCCTCCGGGTGCTCGGCGACGCGACGCTTCCGGAGACCGCCGCCGGAATGGCCCGCGCGGCGGTCCTGGGCGCCCGCGGCAACTCCGGGATGATGCTGGCGCACTTCCTCCAGGGGTTCTCCGAGGCGCTGGGCGACCGGCCGTCCGCGTCGGCGGCGGAGCTGGCGCTCGCGCTGCGCCACGGGGCCGATCGGCTTTACCAGTCGGTCGACGATCCACGCGAGGGCACGATCGTGACCGTCGCGCGCGATGCCGCCGGTGCCGCGGAGCGGGCCGCCGCCGGGTCGGGAGACATCGTCGGGCTCATGCGCTCCATGCTGGCCGAGGCAGAGGCCGCCCTCGACCGCACCCCGGACCAGATGCCGGCGCTCAAAGAGGCCGGTGTGGTGGATGCCGGCGGGAAAGGGTTCGTCCGGATGCTGGAAGCAGTGGTACGCTCCATCGACGGCGACCCGATCCCGACGGCGGTCGAGGCCAACGGAGCGGGAGCCTCGACGGTAGTAGTACCGGCGGCATGGGCGGCGGTGGCGGCGGATCGGGACTTTCGATTCTGCACCGAGGTCCTAGTGCGGGGCGAACGGCTCCCTCCCGCCAACGAGGTCCGCTCGGCGATGCACCGGTTCGGCGGCTCGGTCGTGGTCGCGGTGATGTCCGACATCCTCAAGATCCATGTGCACACCGACACCCCCGATGCCGTCTTTACCTGTGCGGGGCGCTGGGGGCGGATCGAGACCAGGAAAGCCGACGACATGCGGGCACAGCACCGGCGGCTGTCGCATCCGGACCGCCGCCCGGTCGCCGTGGTGACGGACAGCTCGGCGGACCTGCCAGACGGGATACTGGATCGCCACGGGATCTCTCTGGTCCCTCTCCAGGTGGTCTTCGCCGACGCGACGTTCCGCGATCGAGTGGAGCTCACGCCGGAGGAGTTCTATCGCCGGCTCCACCAGTCGGTCGAGCTCCCGACGACCTCGCAGCCCACGCCGGCCGACTTCGTCCGAGTGCTGCGGGACGCGCGGGAGGCGGCGGACGAAGTAGTCGCCGTGCTGCTGTCGGGGAGTCTCTCCGGCACGTTCGGCTCGGCCCAGGCCGCTGTCCGCACTGAAGGACTGTCGGGTGTCCATCTAGTGGACAGTCGGTCCGCTTCCCTGGGCCTGGGACTACTGGCGCTCAGGGCCGCGGAGCTGGCCGACGAGGGATGGACCGGGGCGGAGATCGTCCGGGAGCTCGAGCGGGTGCGGGGCCAGTCGGGCATGCTGCTCACGGTCGATCGGTTCGACAATCTGCTGCGATCCGGCCGGGTCTCGCGCGGCAAGGCGTGGATCGGGGGCATGCTGGATGTGAAGCCGATCCTTTCGCTCGACGCCGCCGGACACGTCGTGCCGATGGATCGGGTCCGCGGCCGGGACCAGGTGCTGCCGCGGGTGCTGGAGTTGCTGCGACAGCGCCTTACACCGCGCCCCGAGATCGTCCGGTTCGGCGTGGCGCACGCCGAGGCGCCGGAAGCAGCCGAACGAGTGCGCGCCGCGCTGGTGGCGGAGTACCGGCCTCGGGACTGCTTCGTCACCCTGGCCACCGGCGTGCTGGGGACCCACGTGGGCGCCGGCGCCTGGGCGATCTTCTACCAGGTCGAGGACGGCACCCCCCGGCGCCTCGAGCCGGCCGGTGCCGGAGGACGTTTCGTCATGCAGGAGCAGCACGGCCAGTGACGTCCCGACCCCCCGAGGCGTTGCGCCTGGCCATGGACGCCATCCAGGATCTGAAGGGCAGTCGACTTGTGGTCCTCGATTTGCGCGGGCTGACCGAGGCCACGGACTACTTCGTCATCGCCTCGGGAACATCGGACGCGCACGTGCGGGGCATCGCGGAGTCGGTCATCGAGAAGCTCGGCCGCCGGGGCCACCGCACCCATCACGTCGAAGGCCTGAACGGCGGTCGATGGGTGCTCCTGGACTTCGTCGATTTCGTGGTTCACCTGTTCCACCCGGAGACCCGCTCGTTCTACCAGCTCGAGCGTCTCTGGGACGACGCACCGGAGCTCCTGATCAGCTCCACCTAGCCGAGGTCGCCATGTTCCGACGCACCGCACCGGCATTGCTGCTCCTGCTCCTCGGGATGCCGGGGGTCCTGCCAGCCCAGTATTTCGGGCGCAACAAGGTCCAGTATACCAGGTTCGACTTCAAGGTCATCCAGACCGAGCACTTCGACGTGTACTACTACGATCGAGAGCGGACGGCGGCCATGGATGCCGCGCGGATGGCGGAACGCTCTTACGGCCGGCTCTCCAAGGTGCTGAACCACGAGTTCCGGGAGCGGAAGCCGATCATCCTGTACGCCTCGCACCCCGATTTCCAGCAGACCAACGCGCTGGGCGAGTCTCCGGGCGAGGGCACCGGCGGGGTGACGGACTTCGAGCGCAATCGCGCGGTGATGCCGTTCACCGGCTCCTACGCCGAGTTCGAGCACGTCCTCCAGCACGAGATGACCCACCAGTTCCAGTACGACATCTGGTCCCACGGGCGAGCCGGCGCGGGTCTCCAGAACCTGATCGCCATCGCGCCGCCGCTCTGGTTCGCGGAGGGCATGGCGGAGTACCTCTCGCTCGGTCCCATCAACGCCGAGACGGCGATGTGGCTGCGGGACGCCTCGCTCGAAGGCAAGCTCCCGACCATCGAGCAGATGACGGAGGACCCGTACACCTACTTCCCCTACCGCTTCGGCCACGCGCTCTGGTCCTACATCGGCGAGCGCTGGGGCGACGAGGCGATCGGCGCCATCATGAAGGCGACGCTCTCGGGCGGGATCGAGCCCGCCTTCAAGCGGACCATCGGTCTCAGTCTGGAGCAGTTGTCGGATCAATGGCGGGACGCGGTGCAGAAGCGCTACCTCCCGGAGATCGGTGCCCGGGCCAAGGCGCGGGCCATCGCGGACGAGCTGCTCACCAAGAAGCGGTCGGACGGCACCCTGCACCTCGCGCCGGCGCTCTCGCCCGATGGGTCGGCCGTGGCGTACTTCAGCGAGAAGAACTTCTACTTCGTCGATCTCTACCTGGCCAACGGCACCACCGGCAAGGTGAAGCGCCGCATTCTCAAGTCGGGCATCAGCAGCAACTACGAGACCTACCGGTTCATCAACTCGCAGGCCAACTGGTCGCCGGACGGGAAGTACCTCGCCTTCGCCGCCAAGCGGGGGCCGCGAGACGTCATCGTGATCGTGGACGTGGCGCGCAACAAGGAGGTGAAGCGCATCGACGTCAAGCTGAGCGGCGTGACCACCCCGTCCTGGAGTCCCGACGGGAGCCAGCTCGTCTTCACCGGCTACGACGGGGGCCTGAGCGACCTGTTCATCGTCGACCGCGACGGCCGCAACCTGCGCCGGCTGACGAACGACAAGTTCGCCGATCTGCACCCGGTCTGGTCCCCCGACGGGAGCACCATCGCCTTCGCCACCGACCGGGGACCCCAGACCGACTTCAAGACCCTGAAGATCAGCAACCTGCGCATCGCCTTCTACGACCTGGCAACCGGCACGATCCGGGTGCTCGAGCACATGGATCAGGGCAAGAACGTGAGCCCCCAGTGGGCGCCCGACGGTCACTCGCTCGCGTTCGTGTCCGACCGGAACGGCGTGAGCAACATCTTCCTGTACGAGCTGGGCGACCAGCAGGTCTATCAGCTCACCGATTTCTACACCGGCGTCCAGGGCATCACGCCGCTGTCGCCCGTGCTCTCGTGGGCCCGCCAGGCCGACCGCGTGGCCTTCGTGTACTACGAGGCCGGGAAGTACGACGTCTACACCCTGGCCAACCCGCGGTCGTTGAAGCGCTCGCCGTACCAGCCGCAGGCGGTGGACAGTACCGGGATGCTCGCCCGGGTCAGCAACCCACCCATCGACACCACCCGGTCGCTCCAGGTGCGTGAGGAGGTTCGCGCGCAGGTCGGTGAGGGCGGCTCGATCTACCGGACGCAGCGGGGGTTCCGCTCCTCCAGCGACCTGGCCCGCTCGGGAGACACCACCCAGCTCAGCCAGCCGGTCTCGATCGCGGCGCTGATGGACTCGGCCAACTACAGCCTGCCGGACACCAGCGAGTTCACCCTGAAGGACTACCGGGTGCACTTCACGCCCGACTACATCGCGCGGCCCTCGATCGGGTATGCCCGCGACAACTTCGGCCGCGGGTTCTTCGGCGGGTCCGCCATCTCCTTGAGCGACATTCTGGGCAACCACCAGCTGGTATTCGCCGGCTACGTCAACGGGCGGATCAGCGAGGCCCAGGTGCTGGCGGCCTATGCCAACCTGACCAAGCGGATCAACTGGGCGGTCGGCGCCTCCCAGGACCCGTACTACTTCCTGGAGCCGAGCACGGTGGTGACCGGAAGCCCCACCGCGGGGGAAAACACCTTCGTCACCAACATCCGCCGGCTGGTGCTGCGCTCGGTCTTCGGCCAGGCCTACTACCCGATCAGCCGGTTCCAGCGGATCGAGGCGGGGATGCGCTTCTCCAACGTGGACGACGCCATCCTCCACATCAACGAGCCATACGATCCGTCGACGAGCTTCGCCACCCGGGACGCCTTCCTGGAAACGGAGAACCTGCCGGGGGTCAACTACTTTCAGCCCTCCACCGCGCTGGTGTTCGACAACTCGCTGTTCGGATACGTCGGTCCGTTCTACGGCCGGCGCTACCGGCTGGAGTTCGCCCAGACCCTGGGCGACTGGCGCTTCTCCCAGGTGACCGCCGATTACCGGCGGTACGACCGCATCGTCGGACCCATCGTGCTGGCGACACGTGGGCTCTACATCGGTAGAATCGGGCGCGACGCGCGCCAATTCCGCCTGTTCGCCGGGAACACTGACTTGATCCGTGGTAACACATCGGGGTCGTATCGGCGGAACGAATGCCTCAACGCCAGTGATCCCAACGCCGAGACTGGTTGTGCCGAACTGGACCGCTTGGTCGGCACTCAGGTTGGCGTCGGCTCCGTCGAACTGCGGTTCCCAATCATCAATCCATCATTTGGGCTGCCAGCAGCCTTTCCGCCGATTGAGGGTGCGCTGTTCTATGACATCGGTCTTGCCTGGGATGATCAAAGCACGCTCAAATGGAACCGGCAGGCCGGTGACGATCCGATTCGCGTTCGAACCCCGCTACAGACGCTGGGCGCATCGATTCGGGTGAATCTCTTCGGCTTCGCCATCGCCCGATTGGACTATTCGATTCCGCAACAGCGGAGGGGGGTCAAGGGACTCTGGACCTTCAGCCTCGGACCGACCTTCTGAGTCCGTGGGACAGCGGTCCGGGACCGGGTAGCGAGCCTATCGCGGTCCCGGACCGTCTGCCACCTGTCGGCGCGCCCGACTATCTTTTCCCTGTGAACATTTCCTGGTCAGTACTGGGAGTCGCCCTCGGGCTCCTCGGCGCGGCGTGTGGGCGCGAGACGAAGCTGTCCCTGGGCAAGCTCCCCGCCGTGACTCGGGGTCCCGCTCCGTCCTCCGCGCTCCGCATGCCCGCCGGCGGAGGTGTCGCCCGGCTGTACCGGCTGCCCTCCCTGGACCCATCGTCCTGGGTGATCGAAGACAAGCTCCCTCGGGTCGAACGGCCGATCGGCGCCGATGCCGAGCAGGGGCTGGTGTACGTCCTGGACGGCAAGCAGAACGTGGTCGCGCTCGACCTGGAGACCCGGCGGGTGCGAACCTCGCTGGAGCAGATTCGCTACGCCGCGGTCGGCCCGGACGGCGCCTTGTACGCCGTCGATACCGGGAGCACGGTCACCCAACTGGTGCGGCGGACGCCGGTGCGCTTCCGGTCCAAGCTGCAGGGGACCCCCGCCGAGCTGCACGGCACCATGAGCGGAGCGGTCCTGGCGCGGCTAACGGGGCCCGCGCCGGTGCTCGAGACCTTGGGCTCCGATCAGGCCCCGACGTCCACCACCCTGGCCTCGGGCCCGTTGGCGACGAGCCTTTACGGCGACCTGGTGGCGGTGGCGGCCGATACCGCGGTGATCCTCTACGCACCGCAGGCCAAGACCCGACCGCTATCCCTTCCGGTGTCAGGACACGCGCGCGCAGCCTTGTTCTCGCCGTCGGGGCACCGGGTCTACGTCGCGCAAGAGGACCACCGGCTGCTGGTCTTCGATCGGTTCAGCGGTGCGCAGATCCAGACCATCGACCTTCCCGGCGGCGCCCGCGGCCTCCGGGGCGACCAGTACGGCCAGTGGCTCATGGTTCAGCCCGACAGTGGTGATTCAGCGTGGGTCATCGACATCGGCCGCGGGCGCCGCAGCGCCACGGTGACCACCAAGTGGGCGGCCGACCTGCCGGCCATCGCGTCACCCAATACCCTGCTGGCGCGAGCGGGCAAGGACGTGATCGCGCGCGACCTGGGCAAGACCGGGCTTCCCGAGACCGGTCGGGTGGCCGATGGGGCGGACGATTTCTGGCTGGTCATCGGCTGGCGACCGGCCCAGGACGTGGAGACCGTCGCCACCTCCGATTCTGCCGCCGTCGCGGCGGCCGACTCGGAAGCGGCGGCACCGTCGGTCTACCTCCAGGTCAGCAGCTCGCAGAACCCGTCCTGGGCCAACGAGCTGTCCGATAAGCTGCGGGCCGCAGGTCTGCCGGCGGCGGTGCTGCCGCCCAAGCGGAGCGATGAAGCGTATCGCGTCGTGCTCGGTCCCTATGCCTCCCGCGAGCAGGCGGAGGAGACCGGCCGGAAGATCGGCATGCCGTCGTTCGTCGTCACGGCGCAGGACGAAGCGGCTCGATAGCTCGGCCAGCTTCTCCGAGAGCAGCACTCCAACCCCACTGGGGCGACCCGCATGAAGCTCACCCGGCTGGAGCTCTCCGGCTTCAAGTCCTTCGCCGACACCGTCACCCTGACCTTCGAGGAAGGGGTGACGGCGATCGTGGGACCGAACGGATGCGGCAAATCGAACGTCTCGGACGCCGTCCGCTGGGTGCTCGGCGAGCAGTCGGCCCGGCTGCTGCGCGGCGGCAAGATGGAGGACGTCATCTTCCAGGGCTCCACCGCGCGGCGTCCGGTGAACGTCACCGAGGTCTCGCTCTACCTCGACAACAGCGAGGGAGACCTGCCGATCGCCTACCGCGAGGTGGTGGTCACCCGCCGGCTCTCGCGCTCGGGACAGAGTGATTACCTGCTCAACGGCTCTCCGGTCCGCCTCCGTGACATCCAGGACCTCTTGCGGGGCACCGGGCTGGGGAGCGACGCGGGCGTCGTCATCGAGGCCAAGATGATCGACCTGCTCCTCTCCGACCGGGCGGATGAGCGCCGCTCCCTGTTCGAGGAGGCGGCCGGCATCGGGCTGTATCGCGATCGGAAGCACAGCACCGAGCGGCGTCTCGAGGAGACCGCGGTCGACCTCCAGCGGGTGGAAGACCTGATCGCCGAGGTGCAGTCGCAGATCCGCAGCCTGGCGCGGCAGCGCGGCAAGGCCGAGCGCCACGGCAAGCTGACGGAGGAGAAGTTCTCGGTGCAGCTCACCCTCGCGCGCCGGCAGCTCGACCGGCTGAGCGAGGAGGCCGCGGGAATGGAGGCGCGGTTCGCCGAGCTGACCACGCTCTTGCCCGCCGCGCGCGAGCGGCTCGCCCAGACGGAGCGCCGACGGGAGGAAGGCGCGCGGGCACGGGCCGGCGCGGAGGCCAGCCGAACCGAGATCGCGCGCCGATTGTCCGCCATCCAGGTCGAGCTGGGCAGGCTGGACGGAGATCTCGCCGTCGCGGCCGAGCGCCTGGCCAATGCCACCGCGCGCCGGCTTCGCGCCCAGGAGGAGCGGACCCAGATGGAGCTCCGGGTTCAGCAGGCGCTGGTGGAGCGCGACGCCGCGCTGGCCGATCGGGACGCGGCGTCGGTGGAACACCAGCGGATCCGGCAGGAGCTGACCGACCGCGCCCACGCCGAGGAGGAAGTCCGCCGTCGGCTGGGCGAGCAGCGCAACCTGGTCCGTCAATGGGAGCAGGAGTTGCAGACCCTGGCCCAGAGCCTCCGCTCCCTGGAGGGGGAGCGGGCCGCGCTGGAAGGCGAGCTGGCGTCGCTGCGTGAGCGCGCCGCCCAGGCCACGGCGCACCGGGCCAGCCTGCAGGTGGAGCTGGCCAACGCCCAGCGGCAGCGCGACCAGGGGATCGAGCGCGCCGGGTTCCTCAGCCATGAGGCCAAGCGCGCGGCGGCGGAGGCCGAGCGGGCTCGCCACGCCGTTGCGGAGACTCGCGAGCAGGAGGCGATGGACCGGTCGCACCGACGCCAGGCGGAGGAGGCGTTGGCGCAGATGACGGCCCGGCGCCACGCCCTCGAGGAGTTGGAGCGTGATCGGGTCGGGCTGGCGCCCGCCGCGGCCGCGCTGCTCGATGCGCGTGACCGATTCGACGGCGGCGTGCTCGGACCGCTGAGCGATTTCGTCAGCACCGGCCGCGACGACGCCGAGCTGACCGAGCGTCTCCTGGGCGACTGGATGCACGCGGTCCTGGTGCGCGATCACGCCGCCGTCCGGGCGATCCAGGACTGGCATGCCGAACAACAGCCCGGAGCCCTGGTCCTGCTCCCGCTCGACCCCGGTCCCCAGATGGAATCGGATGGCCGGCCGCTCGACGCCCGATTCCGGGTGGACCGGCCGGCCGTGGGTTGGGTCCGGGCGGCACTCGCCAGCTCGGAGGTGCTCGATCCAGCCGGTCGGGTACTCCGACGGGCCAGCGGCGCCATCTTTCTGAGCGGCGCTGCCACCCCGTCGGGGCCGCTTCGCCGGCGCGCGGAGCTCGCCTCGCTGGCGCTGGAGGTGGAGCGGGGAACGGCCACGCTGGCGGCCACGGAGGCGACGCTCCAGAGCACGGTGGAGCGCCTGGCCGACCGGGAGCGGGGTCTGGCCACCGTCACGGCCGGGGCCGAGCAGGCATGGGAGGCCGAGCGCCAGGCCGTGGCCGTGCGCGAGGATGCCGTCCGGATGGTGGGCAATCTCACCCGCGAAGCCGACGACTCCGAGATCCAGCTCGCCCGGGTGACCGACCGGCTCACCCACTGCGAGCGGCGGATGGCCGAGATCGATGCGGCGCTGGTGGAGGGCGATCTGTCGCGCGGTCGGCTGGCCGAAGCCCTCGGCACCGGGCGCGCCCGCTTGGCGGAGCTGGAGACCGAGCAGGAGCTCGCCCGCGAACAACGCGCCCACTGGCAGGTCCAGGAAGCCCATGTCGGGGGCGGACTGCGGTCGGCGGAGGAGCGCCTGCAGCGGGCCGCCGCCGCCGGGACCGAGGCCGAGAACACCGTGCTGAGGCTGGGTGGCGAGCTCAGCCAGCTCGAGGCCGACAGCGGAGCGCTCGCGGGCCAGCAGGCGACATGGCGGGATGCGCGCGCCGAGCGGCAGGTGGCGCTGCACGAGCTCGAAGCCGCCGCCGCCGGGGCGGAGACCGATCTGGCCGAGGCCGACGCCGGGCTGGCTGCCGCGGAGCGCGAGGTGACGGCCGCTCGCGGCACGCTCGAGCGCGCGCTGGAGGAGAGCCACCACCTGCAGGTCCAGCTCACCGAAGCGAGCGGCGCGCGGCGGAGCATCGTGGAGCGGGTGGAGGCCGAGTGGCACCGACCGCTCGACCAGCTGCTGGACGGTGCCGCGCTGCTGGATCTGGACCTCGAGACCCTGGAGGCCGAGTCGGCACGCATCATGGGCTCCCTCGAGGGGATCGGCCCGGTCAATCCGCTCGCGGTCGAGGAGCACGCCGAGGAAGTGAAGCGGCTCGACTTTCTCACCACGCAGCGGGACGACCTGGTCGGTGCGCGGCAGTCGCTGATCCAGGCGATCCGGGAAATCGACGGGACCGCGCGCACCATGTTCCTGGAGACCTTCACCGCGGTCCAGGCCAACTTCGCCACGGTGTTCCAGGCCCTGTTCGGCGGCGGCGAATGCGAGCTTCTCCTGGCCAATCCCGCCGACCCGCTGGAGAGCGAGATCGACATCCACGCGGCACCCCGAGGCAAGCGGACCCAGCGGATCCACCTCCTGTCCTCCGGCGAGCGGACCCTGGTGGCCGTGTCGCTCCTGTTCAGCATCTATCTCACCAAGCCCAGCCCCTTCTGCCTCATGGACGAGGTGGATGCCCCCCTCGACGATGCGAACGTCGGTCGCTTTACCCGTCTGCTGGACGAGTTCAAGGCCGGCACCCAGTTCCTGGTGATCACCCACAATCCGCGCACGATGCAGGCGGCCGACGCGGTGTACGGCGTAACCATGCAGGAGCCGGGGGTGTCCACCATCGTCGGGGTTCGGTTGGGTGAGGCGGAGCACGTCGCCTAGGAAGCGGCGGGGCGACTACACTGAGCGAGGATCCCGATGCTGATCGTCATGCGCCACGGCGCGGCCGAAGAGGAGATCCAGCGGGTGGTGGCCACCATCGAGGAGATGGGCTATCAGGCGCGGCCGATGCCCGGGAAGCAGCGCACCTCCGTCGGCTTGGTCGGCAACGACGGCCGGGTGGACGGGTCGAGACTGGCGGCGCTCCCCGGCGTGCAGGAGATCATCCACGTCACCAAGCCGTACAAGCAGGTGTCCCGCGAGTGGAAGCCGGAGCCCACCGTGGTGCGGCTGGCCGGCGGGCTGTCGGTGGGCGGCGACGACGTGATCGTCATGGCCGGTCCCTGCTCGGTCGAAAGCGAGCGGCAGATCCTCGAGGCCGCCCGGGCGGTACGCGAGGCGGGGGCGACGGTGCTGCGGGCCGGCGCCTTCAAGCCACGTAGCTCACCCTACGCCTTTCAGGGACTCGGATCGATCGGCCTGCGCCTGCTGGCCAAGGCCCGGGAGGAAACCGGACTGCTCATCGTGACCGAGGCAATGGATGCCGAAGGGCTCGAGCAGGTGGTCGAGGTGGCCGACATCGTGCAGGTGGGGGCGCGGAACATGCAGAACTATTCCTTGTTGAAGCACGCCGGGCGCTGCGGCAAGCCGATCCTCCTCAAGCGAGGCCTCTCCGCCACCGTCCAGGAGCTGCTGCTCTCGGCCGAGTACATCCTGGCCGAGGGCAATACCCAGGTGATCCTCTGCGAGCGCGGCATCCGAAGCTTCGACCAGGCGACCCGAAACCTCTTCGACCTGAGCGCCATCCCGGTGGTCCATGGGCTGTCGCACCTTCCGATCGTCGCCGATCCAAGTCACGGCACCGGACACCGCGACATGGTCATCCCCATGGCACGGGCGGCGGTCGCGGCGGGCGCCGACGGCCTGCTGGTCGAGGTGCACCCCTATCCCGACCGGGCCCTGTCCGACGGAGCGCAGAGCCTCTACCCCGAGCAGTTCGATCGCCTGATGAAGGAGGTCCGTCTGATCGCCGACGCCATCGGCCGCCGGGTAGCCGAGCCGGCAGTGGTCCGGGCCTGATGCTGCGCCTGTGTCTCCTGCTCGGTCTCCTCACGGCTTCCCCGCCCCTGTGGCCTGCCCGGCTGTCCGCCCAGGACGCCCAGGCGATCGTCGGCCGCTCCTCCCGGGTCTACCGCTCGCTCAGCAGCCTCCGGGCCGACTTCGTACAGGTGATCGACAACCCGATGATCGACAGCGCCGAGAGTCGGGGCACCCTGGTGCAGGCGGGCGCCGACAAGCTCTCGATGCGCTTCAGCGATCCGCCGGGTGAGGCGATCGTCATCGATGGACAGCACGTCTGGGTGTACACCCCGAGCACCACGCCTGGACAGGTGTTGCGTCTGGCGGTGCCGAGCGGGGGGCCGGTCTATGGCTACAACATCCTGGCCTGGCTGCTCGACCGGCCCGCGGAGCGGTATCAGGCATCGTACCTCCGGACCGACACGCTGAACGGACGGGCGATGGACGTCGTCGCGCTGGTTCCCGCGGTGCCCGACCTTCCCTTCGAGCGGGCCGTCGTCTGGCTCGACCGGGAGGACGCCCTGCCCCGCCGCCTCGAGATCAGCGAGCGCACCGGCTCAACCCGGACCCTGACACTCTCCCGGATGCAGGTGAATCGGTCGGTCCCGGATCGCACCTTCACCTTCGAGGTGCCGCCCGGGGTCCGCGTGGTGGATCAATGAGCCGATGCCGCGACGGTGGCCATGTCTAGGAGCGCCCGCGGCGTCGATGCGTTCCGCAGCAGCGCCACGGCCTGCTGGATCTGCCGGTCGTCGGTCACGCGCCGGCGGCTCTCGGCGGCCGGCCCGAACCGGTAGCGCGCCACCTCGTAGGCGAGCTGCTCGTCGAGCAGCTGCCCGCCACCGACAAAGACGCTGTCCGGGATGGCGACCCCACGCTGCTGCAACCGCCGACGGACCTCCTGCCGCATGACGGGGGTGATCTCGAACCCCTCCGACCGTACGCTCTCCGCGTGACGAAGCTGCAAGGCGTACGCGGTGAGCACATCTCGGTAGGGCGACACCTGCCCTTCCAGGGCCCGGGCGAAGAGCTGCCCCGCCGCACTGAGGGTATCGGGCTCCAGGCGGACATCCGGAACGATGCCTCCGCCGCCCGGAAGCACCCGGCCCTCATCGGATTGGAATCCCACCTGCACCGCTGCCGGGTGTGCCGCGCCCATCGCCGAGTCGAGCACGGCGCCTTGGATCGAGCGGCCGCTCGGCGTGTACCAACGGGCGGTGGTCATCCGAAGCGCCACGTCGGGTCCCAGCGGGAAGACGGTCTGCACGATCCCCTTGCCGTAGGTGGTATCGCCGACCACCAGCGCGCGATCGTGGTCCTGCAGCGCGCCGGCGATGATCTCGCCGGCGCTGGCCGTCCCCCGATTCACCAGGACGACGATCGGCAAACCGCGCCAGCGCTGGGGCGCGCCGTCCCGCCAGACGTGGTTGTCCCCGGGTGCGCGGCCACGGCTCACCAGAATTCCCTGCGGGGGGTCGAGAAAGAGATCGACCGCCGCGACCGCTTCGTCCCGCAGGCCTCCCGGGTTGGATCGAAGATCCAGCACCAGGGATTTCATTCCCGCGCCCGCCAGCCGGGCGATCTCCTGTTCCAGCTCGGCCGCGCAGTGATCCCGGACCATCGTGAGGCTGAGATAGCCGACGCCGCCGTCCAGCAGGACACCATCCGAGACGGCGCGTCGGTGAATCCGCTCGCGATTCAGATGGAAGTGGAGCGGCCCCGCCGAGCCCTCGCGGAGCACCGCGACGTCGATGGGGCTGCCAAGCGGTCCTCGAAGCGCCTGAACCGCGCGATCGAGCGTCCACCCCGCCGCCGAGATGCCATCGACCTCGACCAGCTGATCCCCCGGTCGAATGCCGAGCCGCTCCGCCGGTGTGCCGGGCATCGGCGCCACCACGGTGATCCAGCCGTTGCGCGCGTCCACCTGCAGGCCGATACCGGCATAATCCCCCGTGGTCCGCTCCTGGAGGCGCGCGTAGTCCTTGCCTTCCAGCAGGGCGGCATAGGGATCGTGCAGCTTCGCGAGCATGCCGTCCGTGGCCCGCTGATAGAGCGCCGCCTCGGGCAAGCTGTCGACGTGATAGTCCCGCACATGGGCGAGGACGGTCTCGAAGAGGCGTGCTTGCTGATAGACGTCGGCCCCCGCGCCCATGCGGCGCTGGAGAAGCCAGCCGCCGCTGAAGCATACCAGCATGGCGAGAAGGGCGGAAACAGCCCAGCGTCGGGACATCGTGAACCTCGATGGGAGACGTACTCCCTAGTGGCGGCCGGGGGAAAAAGTTTCCACCTCGTCCTCATCGGTGAGGATGCGCTCCACCCGGCGGGCCGACTCCATTTCCAGGCCGGCCTCCCGCGCGAGTCGAAGCGCGGCCAGGCCCAGACTGCGGTACAGCTCCCGGTCGGCCGGATCCAGCGCGGCGAGATGGGCTCGGATGGTCTCGGCGTCACCCCGGCGAATCGGACCCGTCAAAGCCGCCGCCGGCCCGAGCTCCAGATTCGACACGGCGCCCTGCATCAATGGCAGGTAGAGCTGACCGGCCATTTCCGGGGGCACCCCGGCGTCGCGTGCGAGGCGTTCGGCGATGCCGGCGAGCGCGACCGTGTAATTGGCGGCGAACACCGCCGCGGCATGATACCTCGCCTTCCGATCCGTGGCGAGCACCACGGGGCGCATCCGAAGATCCGCCGCGAGGCGCCTTCCCGCGGCGACGGCTCGCGCATCGCCTTCGATACCGGCATAGCAGCCGGCCAGGCGTTCGGCCGCGGATGAGGGCTCGACGATGGTCTGGAGCGGGTGGAACGATCCGAGCGCCGCGCCGCTCGTGGCGAGCGGATGCAGAGCGCGACGGTCGAGCACGCCGGAAAGATGGAGTACGACCTGAGACGGGCCGACCGCGCGTTCGTCGGCCAGCTCGGCGGCGACCTGCTCGATGACCTCGTCGGGAGTGGCGAGGAGCACTAGCCCGGCGGCTCGGACGGCCTCGGCGCGCGGACCCGGATGCAGCGCCAAGGGTGGGGCGAGCGGCCGCGGCCGGCGGGAAAGCAGCGCGACCTCAGCGCCCGCTGCCGAGAGGGCCAGCGCCAGGCCCTGGCCCATCCGGCCCGCGCCGAGGATCACCACCTGCTGTCGCTCCACGGCATCCTCCACTCAGCCGGCCCAAAGAGGCGCGAGCCCGGCCCCCGGGACAGCGGGGCCGGGCTCGCGAATGGTGTCGTCCCGCCGGCTGGAGCGCTAGTTCTGCACCGGCGCCGCCGCGTGGCTCGCGGCGGCGAGACTCATCAGCTCCTTGGGGCTCTGCGCCTTCCGCAGCAGCGCCATGGCGGTCTGCATCTGCCGGTCATTGGTCGCCTGGCGCTTGAACTCCGCGGGGCGCCCGAAGACGTAGCGGGTGATCTCGTAGGTCAGCTGCCTGTCGAGCAGCGCGCTCGCGCCGTTGAACACCGTCGGGGACAGGTTCACGCCCTTGGCCCGAAGTCGGTCGAGCACCTGCTGGCGCATCTCGGGCGTCACCTTGAACGACTCCGAGGTCACGGTACGATTCTGCTTCGCCTCGAGCGCGTAGGTGGTCAGGACGTCCAGGTACTCCGGCGCGTGGCTGCCGATCGCTTTGGCGAACTCGCGCTCGCCCTGGGTCAGAGTGTCGGGACGGATGACCAGGTCGGGCACGATGCCACCACCGCCCCGGACGATTCGCCCCGCGTCGGTGTGGAAGACCGGCCGCGTCCGAATGGCGGAGTCGCTGTGCTCCTTGGGGCTGGCGCCGGGGATGGTATCACCGGCTTCTTGCGCCGCCTCCGCCGCCTGGTCCTCCTCGTTCTTGGCGATCCGCTGAATGGTGCGGCCGCTAGGCGTGTACCAGCGGGCGGTCGTCAGCTTGAGGGCAACCCCATCGCCCAGCGGGAAGAGCGTCTGCACCAGCCCCTTGCCGAAGGTGGGCGTGCCCACCACGACGGCCCGATCGTGATCCTGCAGCGCTCCGGCAATGATCTCGGCGGCGCTGGCGGTCCCGTCGTTCACCAGAACCACGATGGGGAGCTCCGGCCAGGCCTGCCGCGCCTCGTCGTAGAACTCCTTGGTTGATCCGCGCGCCCGGCCTCGTGTCGCCACGATCTCCTGCTTGGTATCGAGGAGCAGATCGGCCACCTTGACACCCTGGTCGAGCAACCCGCCGGGGTTGAACCTGAGGTCGAGGAGGAGCGACTTCATCCCCTTGGACTTCATCGCGGCGATCTCCTGCTGCAGCTCGTCCGCGGAGGTCTCGGAGACGGGGTTGAGCGAGATATAGCCGACCCCCCCGTCGAACAACGTGCCCGGCGGGACCGAGCGGATGTGGATCTGGGCCCGGGTGAGGGTGTACTTGATCGGCTCGGCGATCCCAGCGCGGCGGACGGTCAGCGTGACCTTGGTGCCAGCCTGTCCCCGGAGCGCCTTCAACGCCTGGTCGCTCTTCCAGCCTTCGGTCGGCTTGCCGTCGACCTCGATGATCTGATCGCCGGTCCCGATCCCGGCCCGCGCGGCCGGCGTCTCCGGCAGGGGAGCCACGACCGTGATCCAGCCATCGCGCACGTCGATCTGGATGCCGAGCCCGGCGTAATTGCCGGAGGTTTGCTCGGTGAGCGCCTTGTAGTCGTCGCCCGTCAAGAGCACCGAATAGGGGTCCTTGAGCTGCTCCAGCATCCCGCGGGTGGCGCGGTCGTAGAGCTCCGTCTCCCCGATCGAATCGACATAGTAGGCGTTGACGTGTCCCAGCACGTCGTCGAACAGCCGGGCCTGCTGATACACGTTGCCGCCGGTGGCCACGCCACGCTGCAGCAACCAGCCGCCGCTCAAGAAGGAGATCGCCGCCACCAACGCCATCACACTCCACCGCTGCTTCATACCTTCCTCCACTGCCGCAGAATAACTGCGATGGGACGGGCACCCCTCATCCCGCCGCGTTCCGCCTAACCGGCTGCGTTGCCAAACCTTTGCGGCGCCGCCGCCGCCAACTCCGCCCAGGCGGTCTGCAAGAGCCGGTCCGGCGGCAAGCGAGCATCCAGATGGCGAACCCCCGTGCCCTGCACTCCCAAATAATAGTCGATTACCCGGCGGTGAAACTCGGCGCTTTCTCCGTCGAGCCGGTCCAGCCGCTTGCCGGCCGCCTCCTGCCGAGCCCGGCCCACGGCCGGCGGCAGGTCGAGAATGAGCGTCAGATCGGGCAGCAGCCCCATTGCCGCCGCCTGATTCGCGGGGCGGACCACGTCGGCCGGGAGTCCACGCCCGGCCATCTGGTACGCTTCGGTCGAGAGGGTGAACCGATCGGAAAGTACCACCCGGCCGGCCGTCAGCGCGGGCAGGATCACCGTCAGCACCAGATCCGAGCGCGCCGCCAGGTAAAAGAAGAGCTCGGCCAGCGGCCCGACCGGATGCTCGGGATCGAGCACCGCCTGCCGGGCCAGCTCGGCGGCGCGAGTGCCGCCAGGCTCCCGGGTCAGGACCGGGTCCACCCCGCATTGCCGCATCCGCTCCGCCAGCGGCGCGGTCAGCGTGCTCTTCCCCGATCCCTCCGGTCCTTCGATGACGACGAAGAAGCCAAGGCCGCTCATCCCAGGGTGATGATGCTGCTGCCCGCCCCCTTCTCCATGCCCTCGCTGATCTGCTGGTTGACCCGGGTCATCAGCTTCTCGAAGTTGGCGCGGGCCACCACGTACGCCTGGCCGACCGGACTCACCTCGAGCTCCCGCACCGCCTTCTCGTAGGCCTCGGCGGTCGCCTGGTCCGGCATCTGGCCGGCGGTCACCAGCTGATCGACCTGGCGCGCGAGCGTCTGGATCTGATCCAGCTTGCTCACCGTCTCCTTGTCGTCCCGGAGCGACGCCTCGGCCCGCCGGAGTGTCTGGTATTCCACCGATTGTCCGATCAGTCTGCCGAGCTCCTGCGCCTTGTCCCAGATCACGGTGTCTCGCTCCTTCGCGCGAGCAGGTAGCGCTCGCGACCGAAAAGGTCTGCCTGGATGGCGACATCGGTCCAACCGAGGGCGCCCGCACGGTGGGCGGATTCCGCCGCGCGGGTAGCATCGACTTCCAACCCGAGCCAGCCGCCCCGCCGAAGCACGGTCCGCCCTTCGTCCAGCAGGCGGGTGGTGGCCCGGAGCCCGTCATCCCCGCTCTCCAGAGCCGACCGGGGCTCCCAGTCCCGCACCGACCGGTCGAGCAGGGCGTACTCCCCGGTCGTAAGATACGGGGGATTGGAGACCAACGCGTCGAACACGCCACCCCGGAGCGGCGCGCACAGATCTCCTTTGACCAGCGAAACGCCCATCCCGGTCCGCGCGCGATTCTCCCGTGCCAGTGCCAGCGCGTCGGCCGACTGGTCCACCCCGACCACTTGGGAAAATTCACCCTCGAGCGCGAGGCTCAAGGCGAGGCAGCCGCTCCCGGTTCCGATGTCCGCCACTCGACCGCTCCGCACGCGAGGCAGCAGCAGATCGACCAGCCCCTCGGTCTCCGGCCGGGGGATCAGCCCGCGCGAATCACTCCGCAGCGTCAGCTTACGAAACTCAATTCGGCCCGTCGCGTACGCGAGCGGCTCACCGGCGGCCCGGCGCTTCACGGCGGCAAGGAACGCCGCGGCCGTGCCGGGAGGGATCACCTCGTCCGGCCGCAGGACGAACTCGCCCGGATGCTCGCTCGAGAGATCGGCCCAGATGCGAAGCGCTTCGCGCCTGGGCGAGGCGAGGCCTGCGGCGCTCAACCCCGCCACGGCATCCGCCAGCAGGGCGCCGCGAGACGGCTCCACGTCAGGCACCGTCCTGCTCCTGGCGGCTGGCTACTCGCAGGGCCTCCACCACGTCATCCAGATGACCGTTCAGCACCTCGGCCAGGTTGTGCACCGAGAGATTGATGCGGTGGTCGGTGACCCGGCTCTGGGGAAAGTTGTAGGTCCGGACCTTGGCGGAGCGGTCGCCGGTCCCGACCATGGCGCGCCGGTCGCGGGCGCGGGCCGACTCCTGCTCGGCGATCATGCGGTCGAGCAGCCGCGCACGAAGCACTTCCATCGCCTTGATCTTGTTCTGAAGCTGCGACTTCTGGTCCTGCTGACTGACGACCAGCCCGCTCGGAAGATGGGTGATGCGCACCGCGCTGTCGGTGGTGTTCACGCTCTGCCCCCCGGGCCCGGACGAGCGGAACACGTCGATCTTGAGATCATGCGGCTCGATCGTGATGTCCACCTCTTCCGCCTCCGGGAGCACCGCCACGGTGGCGGCCGAGGTGTGGATCCGGCCCTGGGTCTCGGTGGCGGGCACACGCTGCACCCGGTGGACCCCCGATTCGCGGCGCAGCAGCCCGTACGCCTCCGGGCCGCGCACGGCGACGATCGCCTCCTTGAGACCACGCAGGGTACCCTCGCTCAGCGAGATCGGCTCCCAGGCGAGGCCACGGCGTTCGCTGAAGCGCTGGTACATGCGATAGAGGTCGGCCGCGAAGAGCGCGGCCTCGTCGCCGCCGGTGCCGGCGCGGATCTCCACGATGGCATCGCGGTCGTCGTGGGGGTCGCGGGGCACCAGCAGGGTGCGGAGCTCGTCGGCAAGGGCCGAAATCTCCTCGGGCAGTCGCGCCATATCCGCCCGGGCCAACGCAACGAGCTCGGGATCCGCCTCCTGGGCGAGCTCCCGAGCTTCTGCTAGTTCGCGTTCCTGCCGGGCGAGCCGTTCGGCCAGACGGACGATGGGTGAGAGCCGCGCGTGCTCCCGGCCAAGGGCCTGTAGTTGGGCCGGATCCCGAGCGACCGCCGGATCAGCGAGGAGCCGCTCGACCTCCGCCGCCCGCTGCAGCGCCTGGCGGAGTCGAGCCTCCACGGCTTACGCCTTAGGCGCGGCGGCCGGCTCGGTCTGGTACCTCCGGCGGAATCGATCCACCCGGCCCGCGGTGTCGACCAGCCGCTGCTTGCCGGTGAAGTAGGGATGGCACTGGGCGCAGACCTCCACGTGGATGGACGCGGCGGTCGAGCGGGTCTCGAACGAGTTGCCGCAGGCACACACAGCGGTGACCTTGCGGTAGTTGGGATGCAGGTCGGCTTTCACGATGGAAATCTCCGGTTGGCGCTAAGCCGTGAAGTATAACCGGCTTGCATCGCCGCATGCAAGGAGAGCATCCGGGCGAAGATTGACACGGTTACAAGGTGCAAGTATCGTACTCCCAACCACTTCCGCCTTTGAGAGGCCCTCGTGCCCTTGTCCCCCCTAGAAGTCCTGCGAAAGGTCCCCCTCTTTGCCGGGCTCACCGAGGCCGACCTGGCGGCCTTCGCCGAGCTCACTCGCGAGCGCAGTTACCCGAAAGGCAGCGTGATCGTCTTCGAGGATGATCCCGGAGACGCGCTATACCTGGTCGCCGCCGGGCAGGTCAAGGTTGTGCTGATCGCGGAGGACGGCCGGGAGGTCATCCTCTCGGTCCTGGGCGAAGGGAGCTTCTTCGGGGAGATGGCGGTGATCGACGAGGAGCCACGATCGGCGCACGTCATCGCGATGGAGGACTCGGGTCTGCTGGTCCTTCGGCGTGAGGACTTTCACGCCCGTCTCCGGAGCTCGCCGGAAGTGGCGATCTCGCTGCTCCGGGAGATCTCCCGGCGGCTGCGGCGTGCCGACGAGAAGATCGGCAGTCTGGTCCTGCTCGACGTGAACGGACGGGTCGCGCACCTCCTGCTCCGGATGGCCGAGGACGAGGGCGGCGACCGGATCACCCGCAAGCTCACCCACCACACCATCGCCCAGATGATCGGCTCCAGCCGGGAGACCGTCTCCCGCACGATGCGCAATCTGGTCGAGCGGGGCATCATTCTGGTCACCCGCAAGGATATCACGCTCAAGGACCGCCGCTCCCTCATGCTGGCGGCGCGGCGCGGTGCGTGAGGGCGGTCACGACCGTTGCGTGATTGCGACCGCTGCTCGATACCTGTGACGGGAAGAGGTTCGGGCATGGTGCTTCACGCAGCCAATCCGAAGCCGTGTCCTACAGCCTGACGTTCTGGGGGACACGCGGCTCGATTCCCACTCCTGGTCCCCAGACCGCGCGATACGGGGGCAACACCGCCTGCATCAGCATCCGGGGCGAGGGCCGCCTGCTGATCCTGGATGCCGGGAGTGGCTTGCGACCCCTCGGCCACGAGCTGATGAGCCGGCGCGCTCCTCCGCTTACCGCCGACATCCTGCTCTCACACACCCATTGGGATCACATTCAAGGTCTACCCTTCTTCAAGCCGCTAAGCGCTCGGGGGAACGCCTTCTGCGTTTACGGTGCCCGGCAGGAGGGGGTGCCGCTGGAGGAGATCCTGCGCCGACAGATGGATCCAATGGTGTTTCCGGTGCCCCTCGAGGCACTGGCCGCCACCATCCGGGTGAACGACATCGAGGAAGGTGAGTTGTCGCTTGACGGCTTCCGGGTGCGCGCCTTCCGGCTGCGGCACCCGGGCACGACCTTCGGCTACCGTCTGGCGCCCACGAGCGGAGGACGGGAGATTGCCTACCTCACGGACAACGAGCTCGGCGCCGGTGGCACCTATCCGGTCAGCGCGGATTGGCGCGCCCGCCTGGTCGAATTCCTGGCCGGCACGGACACGCTGATCCACGACGCGATGTACGCCGACCAGTTCATCCAGGCGCGCGCGGGCTGGGGGCACTCGACGCCGCGTCAGGCGGTCGATCTGGCGATCGAGGCCGGATGCGCCAGGCTCGTCCTGTTTCATCACGAGCCCGAACACGACGACGACGCCATCGACCGGCTGTTGGCCGACACGCGCACCTACGCCCGTGCGCTCGCCCCGGCGCTGGCGATCGACGCCGCGGCCGAAGGGATGACGATCGCTCTCTGAGAGGAGGATACATGGGGCGATTCCGCTGGGCCTGGGGTCTCGCGGGGGCGGCGCTCGCCTCGCCGCTGCAGGCGCAGGACGCCCGCGCCGGCCTGGCCATGTTGCCGTTCGAGAACGCGGGATCGTACGGCCAGGACGAGGAGGTATCCGAGGCGCTGCGGCTGGGGATTCCGGCGATGCTCTCGAGCGCGTTGGCCGCCCACCCCAGTCTTCGGGTCGCGGACGCCACCCGGGTGAGCCAGGAGCTGGAGGCCAGGCACCTTCGATCCGCCGAGCGCCTCGATGCGGCGACCGCGGGACAGGTCGGCAAGGCGGTCGGTGCGCGGTACAGCGTGACCGGGAGCTTCGCCGACTTCTACGGCAAGTTCCGCATCAACGCACGGGTGGTCGATGCGGAGACCGGCGAGATCGTCAAGGTGGTCTCCAACGACGAGGCGAAGCTCCAGGATCGCGCCCGGCTCGGGCTCATCATCCGTGCGATGAGTGAGAAGATCGTCGCCGCCGCGGGGCTGCCGCCCTCCCCGTCCGATGCCGCGTCCGGACCGCCCGGCACGCTGCCGACCGAGGCGCTCACCCAGTACAGCCGCGGGCTCCTGTACGAGAGCCGGGGCGACAAGGGCAAGGCGGCGGATGCGTATCAGCAGGCCCTGAGCGCCTACCCCGAATACCCGGAAGCGCGCGAAGCCCTCCGTCGCGTTGGGTCCAGGAAGTTCTAGCGGAAGGACCGGAGTGCCGCCGCCACGCCCAGGTGGGCCGGGAGCGCCAGGGCGATGACCGATCCATTCACCTGGTCGAACCCGGGGAGCAGCTTGACCGCGAGACCCAGGCAGGAGAGCCCTGCCACCGCAGTGGCGACCGCGAAGGCAGCCCGCCCTCGCCCCGGCGCACCCCGTACCGCGCCGAAGAGAACCGGCAGCATGAGCAGCGCCAACGGGGACATCTGCAGCAGGTTCTCGTTCCGGTACGCCATGACGTGATCGGTCAGCCCCCAGAGACCCGCCAGTACCAGTCCCGCGAGACCGGCCAGCACCGCCCACCCTGCCACCACGAAGAGAAATCCCGCGCGCGCCGCGGCGTTGCGCCGCGTGTAGCGGGAGAGAACCCACGCCAGCGCCCCGACGGTCGCGCCGAGCAGGAGGTACGCCGGCAGCCAGTTGGGCGGAGCGTCCGGTGGGGGCAAGGCCGTCGAGAGGAAGATGGTTCGCTCGGACTTGACCAGCGGCGTGGGACGGCCGTCAGGCCCGGTGATCGTTACCCGGCGGAGATGCTCGCGCAGCTTGAGCGGCAGGAACATCTCCTCCCACGCGCTCAGCGGCCGGTCGACCCCCGGACCCAGCGCGAGCAGGAGACCGGTGTAGATCAGCGGGTCGTTCGCGGTGAGCCGCTGGGTGTGGAATCGGTAGCTCGCGGCCACCGGGACCGCCGTGGTCGCTCGTCGAATCGCGCCGCCCACCACGCGATCGATGGCGTCTCGCACCCGGGTGGAGCAGTTGTCGCGGTAGTAGTCGTAATGATAGAAGCGGTGCTCGGGCAGCGCGTTCCAGGTGAGGAACTCCTGCAGCTGGAGTCTGGCGCGGGGCGGGAGGTCGAGCTCCTGCACCCACACCGAGCGGTTGTCCCGCTGGTACTGCTCGAGATATCGCTCGGCGGGGAATCCGGCCATCCAGTACCACATCTGTCCCCGCACGAAGCGGAGCACGAAGTTGTGCTGGCGGAAGTCGAACAGGCCGTAGTTGTAGGTGAGGTCGGTCCCCTGCACCGGATCGTGGATCCAGATCGCGTTATGGCCGAACCGCTCCCAGACCATCGCCCCGGGTCCCATCGTCATCACGTAGACGGTCAGCGCCGCACCAGGCTCCGCTGGACCGGGGGTCGTCTGGCCCGCGGCAGCGACAGGAGCCCCGCCACCAGCGCATAACGCCCAGAGTGCCAGCCGCCCGAGCGTCCGGGAGGCGCGACTCACAGTTGAACGTCGCGGCCGTCGTCCGCCGAGCGGTAGATCGCGTCCAGGATCTTGTGCAGCACCAGGTGCTCGGAGAGGCCCGGCGCCTTGGCCTCACCCGCGATGGCGGCCTCGAAATGGGCCCACTCCGCTCGATAGGACGCGGTGAAGGCGTTTTCCCGGCTGCCCGATGAGGTCGGCGACACGTCCGCCGGCAGACCGTGGAGCTCCTTCCACACGGTCAGCGGGTTGATCGCGGCGGTCCCCTTGCTGCCGCGAAGGCCCACGCCGAAGCGCTCGCCCTCGCCCAGGTGGTGCCAGGTGACGTCGACGAAGAGGGACATGCCGCCTTCGCAGACCACGAAGGCGCTGCCCGACTGCTCCACGGCTCGCCCCGAACCGGCGGTATCGAGGCAGGCGCTCACCCGGATGGGGGTTCGGTTGCCACCGAGCCACAATCCCAGGTCGAGGATCGAGAGCCCCAGGTCGAGCATCGCACCGCCGCCGGCCTGGTCCCGGCGCTGGCGCCAGCCGAGTTGGGATCGGCCCGGCCGGAAGACATGCCAACTGCCGCGCACGCTCTCGATGGTCCCCAGCTCGCCGCTCTGGACGAAGCTCCGGACGATCTGCACGTCGGGCCGATAGCGGTGATTCATCCCGACCATCACCACCCGATCCCGTTTTTCCGCGGCACGCACGATCCGCTGCACGCTGGCCGCCGTCATGGCGAGCGGCTTCTCGACCAGCACGTGGAGGTTCGCCGAGAGCGCGGCCAGGATGTGCGACTCGTGCAGGTGGTTCGGGGAGCAGATCACCACCGCATCCAGCGACTCGAACCGCAGCAGCTCTTCCATGTCGTCGAACGCGTCCTTCACCCCGAACCGGGTCGCCAGGGCGCGCGCCTTCGGCAGGTCGGTATCGCAGATGGCCTGCACCTCGATGGTCTTGAGCTTCTTGAGCACCGGCAGATGGGCCACCTGGGTGATGGCCCCGCCGCCGATGATCCCGAGTCGGAGCCGCTCGCTGGTCGGCCGGCTGACACTCATTCCGCTCTCCCTCTAGTAAAGGCGCTCGAGCACGGTGCCGGGATAGTACGCCGCGAGGATCTGCTCGTGGTTCTGGCCGGTGCGGGCGCGACCGACGGCCCCCCACTGGCAGAACCCCACACCGTGGCCGGCACCCGCGCCGTCGGCGACCAGCCGGGTGACCCGCGGCCCACCACGCGTCGCCGTGAGCGTGAACGCGTTGCTGCGGAGAATGTCCCCCGAGGTGGAGCGGAGCACCTGGCGCACGTTGGGACCGTCCACCTGAACCTCGGTGCCGCGCAATCCGATCGCCAGCTGACCGACCCGGCCGGAGGGGGTCCGGTACGCCACGCGGACATCGGACACGTCGTCCGCGTCTCGGCCGGAGACGCCGACCGTCGGGAGCGTCCGCCGCAGGATCGCGCGCAGCTCGTCACCGCCCCACGTCTCCCTCCAGCGGTACCGCGGTGAGATGCTGCAGTAGACGGTGCCGTCGGGGGCGGCGTCCGGCACGGAGCGCAGGTAGGGCCGATCCGCGCCCCGGAACACCTCGGTGCCGTCCGCCGTCCGACCGCCGCAGGTGGAATAGAAGAAGGCGTCGATCGGCTGGCCGTCGTAGGTCAGGATCCGTCCGCGCGTCGCCAGCACGGCGTCGGCCCCTTCCGGCGTCTCCCGCTCCGCGCCCCCGTACACCTGATCGGCGACCGTGGCGTAGAGGTCGAATCCCTGCACCTGCCAGCGGCGGAGATGCCGGAGCGCGTACGTGCGGGACACCACCGCCTGGGCCCGGAGCGCCTCCAGCTCGGCTGGAGCCCGCCGGCCCATCTCGGTCGACACCACCCCGACGAGATAGGCCTCCATCGGCAGCCGGTTCACCACCGTGAGGCCGGTTCGGTCGCGAAATATCTCGATCACGCCGCGGTAGGGACGGCCGTTCACCCGGACGAGCGCGCCGGTATCGGCGCCGGCCACGTCGATGATCTCGCTGGCTCTCGAGCCGCCTGCCGGGCCACGCACCGCGACGCCGCTCCCGGCGGCCACGGCCCGCCAGCTCTCCCCCGCGGACACCGCGGCGAGGTGGGCTCCCGAGGGGTCCGTCACGGAGAGTCCCGCGTCCCCGCTGATCACGGTCGTCGCCGCACCCACCACCAGGCCGATGCGGACCAGCGGCTCGGGCGTCCCGGTGGCCGGCTGCTCGGGGGCGGGTGTGCCCGGCTCCGCCGTCGGCGCACAGCTCCCCATGGGAAGGGCGGCGGCCACGGCAACCAGGAACGCGGCACCCCACCGCCGCCGCCGGTCGGCGGCGTCAGCCGCGGTAGTTGCCAAACTTGAGCTCGATCTCGAAGTCCAGGGCCTTGAGCGCGGCGATCACCGCCTGAAGCTCGTCGCGCGACGGGCTGGTCACCCGGATCTCGTCGCCCTGAATGCTCGCCTGAGTCTTCTTGAAGCCTCCGTCCTTCACGGCCTTGACGATCTTCTTGGCGGTGTCCTGGGGAATACCCTGGGTGAGGCTCACCGTGCGGCGGACCGACTGCCCGGTCCCGGCCACGATATCGCCCACCTTGAGGTTCTTGATCGGGACCCCCCGCTTGATCATGCGCGACTGCAGCACATCCACCAGCGCGTCCATCCGGAACTGGTCATCGGCCGCGAGCCGGATCTCCGCTTTGTCCCGGTCGAACTCAATGGTGCAGTGGGTGCCCTTGAAGTCGTAGCGCTGCGCGATCTCCTTCAGCGCCTGGTTGACCGCGTTGTCGACCTCTTGAAGGTCGGCACCGGTGGACACGTCGAACGAGGAGTTGCTGGCCATAGCGGGAGCGGCGCGGTCGGTGAGAGGGCGGATGGTGCCGGACGGACGCGGGAAGGATTACCCTGTGGGTGGGGACCAAGCAAGCGCTTCGCTTGACACTCGGCCGGGCGTACGGTAGTCTACCCTCACGGCGGTTGATTTAGGGCCACTTGCTCCCGCCGGCCCCGGATGCCCGGGCGAACCAAAGAGCTAAAGCGCCGGATGTACGCCCTCCGCGCTGGCCTGGCCGGGGGGCGTTGCGCTTCGCCCCACCTGGTGCCTTCGCGAACCCGGACCCGACGTGACGCTGTCTCACTCCAGCGGGTGCTGTCGAATGTTTCCCTGTCGCCCCTGTCCGGGGTGGCCGGTGCCGTCCGGATGCGCGCGAGAGGGAAGCGGAGTGTAGCAGTCCCTGCGGCGACGATTCGAGGCCCGGACCACCGATCGAGTGGTCCGGGCCTGTTTGCTGACCTATTTCCCGAGGAGTGGAGCATGCCGTACCGTCCCGACACGCTGGCCATCCACGCGGGCCAGGCCCCCGACCCGGCCACCAACGCCCGCGCCGTGCCGATCTACGCCACCACCAGCTATGTGTTCAACGACGTCCAGCACGCCGCCGACCTGTTCGGGTTGCGCGTCTTCGGCAACATCTACACCCGGATCATGAACCCCACGAGCGACGTGCTGGAGAAGCGCATCGCGGAGCTCGAGGGCGGTGTGGCGGCGCTGGCGGTTGCCAGCGGGCAGGCGGCGGAGGTCCTCACCGTGCTCAATCTGGCGCGGGCCGGTGACAATCTGGTCTCCTCGCAGACGCTGTACGGCGGCACCTACAATCTCTTCGCCTATACGCTGCCGAAGTGGGGCATCACCACCAAGTTCGTCGACATTCACGATCTCGATCAGGTGGGCTCGGCCATCGACGGCGGGACCCGCCTGCTCTTCGTCGAGACGATCGGCAACCCCAGGCTCGACGTCCCCGACTTCGAGGCCCTGGCCGACATCGCTCATGCCGCGGGGATTCCGCTGGTGGTGGACAACACCTTCGGCGCCGCGACGCTGTCCCGGCCGATCGAGCACGGCGCCGACATCGTGCTCCACTCGGCCACCAAGTGGATCGGCGGCCATGGCACTGCCATCGGAGGCCTGGTGGTGGATGCCGGCCGGTTCGACTGGACCAGTCCCACCTCCCGCCGGCGGTTTCCCGAGTTCACCGCCCCGGATCCCTCGTACCACGGGCTGGTCTATACCGATGCCTTCGGCCCGGCCGCCTTCATCATCAAGCTCCGGGTGCAACTGCTGCGCGACCTCGGTCCGGCACTCTCGCCGTTCAACTCGTTTCTCTTTCTCCAGGGCCTGGAGACCTTGCCACTCCGCATGCAGCGGCACTCGGAGAGCGCACTCGCGATCGCTCGGTGGCTGGCGCAGGACTCCCGAGTGGAGTGGATCTCCTATCCCGGCCTGCCCTCCCATCCCGAGCACGCCAATGCCACCAAGTATCTGACCGGCGGATTCGGCGGCGTGCTCACCTTCGGCGTGAAGGGCGGTCACGCGGCGGCCAAGACCCTCATCGACAAGACCAAGCTCTTCTCGCTGCTGGCCAACGTCGGGGACGCCAAGTCGCTCATCATCCACCCCGCCTCGACCACGCACGAACAACTCTCTCCCGAGCAGCAGCGGGCGACCGGCGTGACGGCGGAGCTGGTGCGACTGTCCGTCGGTCTGGAGGACGTGAACGATCTGATCGAGGACCTGGATCAAGCGTTGGGCGAGGCTCCCGCTCCGACGAAGGAGGGGTCCACCCAGGCCGTCGGAGCCGGACGGTGACGCCACCGCTGGTGGTGAAGCTCGGCGGCGACGCGCTCGCGTCTCCCGAGCGGATCGCGGCGGCCGCCCGGCGCCTGGCCGAGCGGCGCCGGGCCGGACCAGTGGTGGCGGTGGCCAGCGCGCGGCGCGGGGTCACCGATCATCTGCTGGGGTTGGTGGAGCGGGTTCGCGGCTCCGCGATCGCCGGGGCGACCGCCGGCGGTCTCGCGGCCGCCGACCGCGCAGCGGCAGCGGGCGAGATCGTCGCCGCGTCGCTCCTGGTCCTGGCGCTGGATGGCCTGGGCATCCCGGCGGCGGCGCTCGATGCGCGGGAGGCAGGACTCGTGAGCACCGGGCACGTCGGGCGGGCACGGCTCACGGCGGTCAGGCCGGGACGGGTGCAGGCGCTTCTTCGGCGAGGCGTGGTGCCGGTGGTAGCCGGCTTTCAGGGGTGGCATCGAGGGCGAGTCACCACGCTCGGCCGCGGAGGGTCGGACACCACGGCGGTGGCCCTCGCCTCGGCGCTTGGCGCCACGGAATGCGAGCTGGTGAAGGAGACCGGAGGCCTGCTCAGCGCCGATCCCAGACTGGTGCCCGAGGCGAAGCGCATTCCAGCGGCCTCACACCGCTTTCTCAGCGAGCTCGCGGCGGCCGGGGCCAGGGTGATCCACCACTCTGCCGCAGCGTGGGCCGAACGAGAGGCCCTGCCGTTGCGGTTCACGGCGCTGGCCGAGACCGAGTGGTCGACCGGCGTGACCAGCGCGATACACGCCTCATCGCTCTGGGCGGTGACCCTCCGCGCCGGGCGATCACGCTTCATCGCGCCCCTCGGCCGGGCCGTCGCCTCCGACCTGCAGACCAAACTGCAGCAGCGTCTCTGGGACGCGGGACTCACGGCGGACGCCGACGTCATCCAGGACGCCGGTGGCTGGCGGCTGGACCTGCTGACCGAGGCGCCGGATCTCGACGATTGCCTCCGGGCCCTTGGACGCCTTCTCGGCTCCACTCAGAGACCCGGCATGGTTGAGAGCGGCCTCAGCACGGTCACCGTGGTGACGGGCGCCCCAACCCCTCCGCGTCACATCGAGGCGGCGGTGCGGCATGTGGCGGAGAGCGGTGCCCGGCTGCTCCACCTGGCCGCTCATCCTCATCGCACCGCCTTCCTGGTGGAGGAGGCCGATGGGCCCGAGCTGCTGCGACTGGTCCACCACCGCATCGCCGCTGGGGTCTCGGCTCACCTGGGCGCCGCGTGACCGCCGGGCTCACCTCGGAATCGCTCGCCGGCGACCTGGTGCTCGGTGACTTCCGCACCGCGGCGGGGCGCGAGCTCTCCGGCCTGCGCCTCAGATATCGCGTTCTCGGGAACCCGGAACTGGCGCGGCGGCACGGTTGGATGCTCGTCTTCCATGCCCTGACCGGCAGCGCCGAGGTAGAAGCCTGGTGGGGGCCCATGGTGGGACCTGGCCGGCCGCTCGACACCATGCGGCATGCGATCGTGTCGGCGAATCTGCTGGGAAGCTGCTACGGATCGACCGGCCCGCGCGAGTGGTCGGTCGATCACCCGGATCCGTTCCCCGAGCTCACCCCGTCGGATCTCGCCCGCGCGCATATCCCCCTGCTCCGCCATCTCGGAGTCGAGCGACTGGCGTTGGCCACCGGCGGCTCGCTGGGCGGCATGGTGGCGATGGAATGGGGGCGACACTCCAGCGTCCCGGTGGATCGGCTCGTCGTCTTCGCCGCACCGGCCGCCACCTCGGCCCAGGCGATCGCATGGAACGCGGTGCAGCGCATGGCCATCGAGGCCGACCCCGGATGGCGAAGCGGTCGCTACCCGCCGGGAGAGGGCCCGGTGACGGGTCTGGCCGCCGCCCGGGCCCTCGCGATGATCACCTACCGCAGCGCCGTCGAGTTCGACGCGCGCTTCGGGCGGAGCGCCTCCCGGTCGCCGGGCCGGTTCGACGTCGACCACTATCTGCGTCGTCAGGGGGACAAGCTGGTGGCCCGCTTCGACGCGGCGAGCTACGTGTCGCTCATGCGAAGCATGGACCTGCACGACGTGGGTGATCTCGCCCGGGCGGCACGTGACACCGCCGCACGGGTAGGTACGATCATCGGGGTCGGCGTCGACACCGATATCCTGTATCGCAACGAGGAGGTCCGCGGTTGGGTCGAGGCCTATCGTCGGGCGGGCGCGCCGGCCGAATACCGCGAGATCGCATCGACCGCCGGACACGACGCCTTCCTGATCGAGTGGGATCAGGTGGAAGCGATCCTGCGAGGCTGACGATCGGCAGGGAGAAACGGCGGGTTCCGAGCCGGCTGCGCGATCCCTACCCGATCCTAGACGATTCCGTCCCACTGCCGGTGCCGGTAACGTCGCGCGAAATGCCGCCTGCGCTCCCACCGCCGGAACCGATGAACCTCCCGCCGCTCCTGCCCGGTGCCGTAGTGCCTGCACCGCAGGGCGCGACGCTCCAGCCGCTCGCCATGTCCCGCCCAACGGTGGCTTTGGTGGCGCCATTCGACGCGCGGATGATGTGGATAGCCCGGCGCCTGGGCCGCCAGCGGAGGTGCGCCGGCCAGGATCCCGATCGCCAACAGGGTGAGAAATGACTGTCTGCCGACCATGCTCCCCTCCCGCGGTGCTCGATGTGGTCGAATGGCAATGCGAATGGCCGGAGAGACGGACACGGAGGCGCAACGTTAAGGCGGGCGTGAAGCAGACGGGGCGCGCGCCCCGGGTCAGGCGAGGAAACTCTCCAGGGCCCGGGCGCGACTCACATGCCGAAGGCGGCTCAGCGCCTTTTCCTTGATCTGGCGAACCCGCTCGCGGGTGATGCCCAGCAGGCTGCCGATCTCCTCGAGCGTCATCGGTTCCGGGCCGTCGAGCCCGAAATAGAGCCGCAGGATCTTGGCCTCCCGCTCCTTGAGCGTGGACAGCACCTCTTCGATGGACTCGGTAAGCGCGTGCTCGAAGGTCTCGGAATCGGGACCGGGGTTCTGGGTGTCCGGAAGGTAGTCCAGCAGCTTGTTGTCTTCGCCGGGGGTGAGCGGCGCGTCGAGCGAGAGGTGGTTCTGCGAGATGGAGAGCGTCTTCTGCACCTCCTCCATCGAGATGTCCATCCCTTCCGCGATCTCCGACGGGGTCGGCTCGCGGCCGAGCTCCTGGAGCAGCGCCGAGGAGCGCTTGCCGATGCGGTGGAGAGTGCCCGCCCGATTGAGCGGCACCCGCACGATGCGGCTCTGCTCGGCGAGCGCCTGCAGGATGGCCTGTCGGATCCACCACACCGCGTAGGAGATGAACTTGATGCCCTTGGTCTCGTCGAACTTATGCGCCGCGCGAATGAGGCCGAGGTTCCCCTCGTTGATCAGGTCCGCGAGCGACACGCCCTGGTTCTGATACTTCTTGGCGACCGAGACGACGAACCGCAGATTGCTGCGGACCAGCTTGTCCAGCGCTTCGCCTTCCCCCGTGCGGATCCGCTGGGCGAGATTGACTTCCTCCTCCTGCGGAATCAGCGGGTACTTGCTGATCTCGCGGAGGTACTGGTCCAGCGATCCCTCATCGAACGAGGGTCCCCGCTTGCCGGAACCAACCTGCATTGGACGCATGAGACTGGACCTCGAACTGAACACGGGGATCGACTAGGAAAGCGGCGCGGCATCTAGAGAACATCCCATCACCACACCGAAAGTACGACGCCGGAAGATTGAGCCTGACGAACCTTACCCTCCGGC
>JBBSHB010000003.1:0-58030 GCA_038253515.1 Gemmatimonadales bacterium
CGTGGTCCGCGAGCGCACCCAGCGCTCCAGCGTGGCGCGGTCCCCGGGCCGCAACGCGAGAACCCGAATGGGCAGTGGCATGGGCACCAAGATATCACCCAGCGCGCTATTATGCACGTGATTTCTGCATCAGACCACTAGTTCCGGACGAGCATCTCACCGACGCAACCACGCTGCCTCCCGACCTACCAACGCTTACGAAAAGCTGGCCTCCATCAACTCAAGTAGACGCGAGCAGACACCCGCCGTCCCGGGCGAGCCGCCGAATCGTTCTGCCATGATCTTGCCCGAGGGCATGGCTCTGCGGAGTGCCATACAGCTGCCATGAAACGCAAAAACCGCCAATATTGGCGGGCCGGGACTATTTGCTGCAATGAGTACCGAAGAGCCACTGGTCGGATTTGAACCGACGACCGCTCGATTACGAATCGAGTGCTCTACCCCTGAGCTACAGTGGCGGGCCAGCAAGACGGGGGCGCACGGCGGTGCGCCCCCGATGCGATGCCCTGGACCGGACTCGAACCGGTACGCCTTGCGGCACTACCCCCTCAAGATAGCGTGTCTACCAGTTTCACCACCAGGGCGCGCGGGGGAGCAAGATACCCCGCGTGACAGGGAGGGTCAAGCGAAAAACAGCCTCAACGGAACAGCCGAACTCGCACCTTGAATGGATTCCCCGAGATCGCCACACCGTTGAGGGAAATGTCGATCGTATACGTGCTGGGACCGGGTGGGTTGAAGGTCGCCGTGTAGCTCCCGTCCCCGTTGTCCACCACGGTGAGCGGACCGACATCGCGCACCTGGATCACCACCTGGTCGCCCCCGCGGCCCACCGGGTTGCCCTCGGAATCGGCCACGTGCACCACGACGCCCACCGGCGAGAGGAAGGTGACGTCCTTGGGCACGGCGGCCGTGGTGTGAGCCGGATCCGATGCGCCCGGGGCCACCACGCTGGTGAACGGTGAACCGGCCAACGCGGTCCCGTCCACCAGGATCTGGACCAGATCGCTTCCCACCAGTGTGGGCGTGTAGGAGAGCTGGTAGGTGCCTCCGCCGCCGTCCTCCACGGCCAGCCGGCCAGTGCTGTTGGCGCCGCTCACGCTTGCGTTCAGTTGGTCACGCGCGCCAGACACCGGGTTCCCCAGGGCATCACGCAGCCGCACGGTCATGACCGTTGGCGTGCCGGCGACACCGTTCGGCACGTCGGCCGAGCTGTTGGCCGGCGCCACCGGTCCGGGCGTGACGGTGAGGGTCGCGGTCGCCGAGAGGGTCGTGCCGGCAACCGTGGCCGAAACGACGTGGTCACCCGCGGCGCTGGCACTGACCGAGCCGGTGGCTACCCCGGAGGCGTCGGTGGGCGCGGACGGTTGGACCAGGGTGACGCCGTCACCGCTGGCGGTCAGCGTCGCGACCAGGCCGGCCAGCGGGTTGCCGGCGACATCGAGCGCGGTCACGGTGACGGTACTGGCACTGGAGCCGGTGGACGCGGGGATCGTCGTGGGCGCCAACTGGAGCTTGCTCCTGGTGATGCTCACCGGGCCAGCCACGGCGGTCGCGGAGAAGGTCACCGGGTTGCCGCTCACGCCCGCGGCGTCGGTTTCGGCGCGAAGGGTATTCGCGCCGGTGCTCGGTCCCAGGGTCCAGCTGCCGACGGCGGCGGTGCCATCCGCTCCCGTCGTGGTCTCCCCTCCGCTCACGCTTCCACCACCCCCCGTAACCGTGAAGGTGACGGGAACGCCTGGCACCGGGGTTCCGGCGGCGTCGCGCACGACCACGGTGGGAGCGAGAGGGACAGCGGTGCCGGCGGGAGCGGTCTGCTGGTCCCCACCCACCCTGGCGATCGATGCGGCCGGCCCGATGCCGAGTCCGATCGGGGAGGAGACGGCGGAGGCGTAACCGTCCGCCGCGAAGATCAGAGTTCGACCGCCCGCCTCACCGACGATCGCCAGATCGGTGAACGTCACTCGCCCGTCCGCGTCGGTCGAGCGGGTCGTGGTGCCGAGCAGAGTGCCCTGGCCGGTGGCGATCTGGACCGTGACGGCGACGTCCGGGCGGGCCAGCGGGTTCCCCTCCAGGTCTTCCAGCCGGAGGACGGGCTGTTGCGGCAGGGGTACGCCCGATTCAGCGGCGGCGGAGGGCTGCGTTTCCAGCTCGAGGGACGCGGCCACGCCGACGGTGGTGAAGGTCACGTCGCTGTCGGGCAGCCCGGCGGCGGTCGCGATCGTGTGATAGGTACCGGGCGCGCTGCCCAGGGTCCGGTCGGTGGACGCCTGTCCGTCCGATCCGGTGAGCGAGGTCGCCGGGCTCACGCTCCCACTCCCATCCGGGGTCCAGGTGACCTGGATCCCGTTCAGCCGGTTTCCGAACCGGTCGGTCACCACCACGACCAGTGATTCGGGCAGCGAGGCCAGAATCGTCCCGGTCTGCGCATCTCCGCCCACCATAGCGAGTTTGGCAGGCTGGCCCTCGTTCGGCAACACCAGATCGCCCCCGCCGCAGCCGGCGGCGAAGAGCAGAGTCAGGGGCGCGACCAGACGACGGATGAGGTGCACTGACACCGAGCCCGTGAGCGTGACCGAGGAGAAAGGGACACCGTAGGTTATCGCCGGCGGACGCCGCCTGGAAAGGGCCTGGGTCACAGGGGGGTCCGCCGGGGCCGGGTCAGGGGGTGATGGCGATGGTGAACGTCTGGGGCGGGCTCACGTCACCGGGTTGACGGTGATCGTCACCGTGGCCGTATTGGAGATGAGCGAGCCGTCGTTAGTCTGGTAGGTGAAGGAGTCGGTGCCGTTAAAGCCAGCGGCGGGCGTATAGTCGAACGACCCATCGGCATGCAGTGCGAAGTTACTCGCGTTCGACGGTCCGGTCACCAGCTCGGCGGTCACGCCACTGTTGGGCGTGTCGTTCTGGAGCACGCCCGTTGCCGCATCGACACTCAGCACGGCGTTCTCGTTCACGCTGTACCCGTCGTCCGCGGCGACGGGCGCGGTGGCCACCACCTGGGTGATGCCGCCGGATGTGCTCCCGGCGAAATTCGTCGAGCCAAGATACACAGCGGTGATGGTGTGGCTGCCACTTCCCAGGCTGGTCGTGGACAGCGTCGCGACACCGGTTCCGTTCAAGGTGCTGGTCCCTAGCTGGGTCGCGCCATCGAGGAATTGCACCTGTCCACCCGGTACGCCCGCACCGGGTGGGGCCGCTGTCACGGTGGCCGTGAAGGTCACGTTCTCGCCGGGGTTGGTCGAGAGGTCGGACGAGACCACTGCGGTCGAGGTGGCCGCCTGGTTCACCTGGTGCGCCAGGTTTCCGGAGTTGCTGGCGCTGAAATCGGTGCTGCCGGCGTAGGACGCCCTGTAGTTCCTCGATCCGACCGCCGTCGGCACGAGCGAGCAACTCCCGACCGTGGCGTCCGCCTGGCAGCTCACGGCGGTACCGGCACCGGTCGCGGCAACGGTGACCAGCCCGGTCGGGGTCCCGGACCCGGGCGCGTTCGCGGTGACGGAGAAGGTGAACGTGACCGGCTCGCCGAAGACCGAGGGGTCGGGAGCGTCCCCGGTCAACTGGGTGGTCGTGCCGGCCCTATTCACCTGGTGAGTGCTGGGCGCCGAGACACCGCTGGCGAAGTTGGCGTCTCCCCCGTAGCTCGCCGTCAGCGTCCGAGTCCCGGCGGTGGGGAACGTGAGCGTGCAGCTGCCGGCCGCGACGCTCCCGGAGCAGCTGGTGCCTGCTCCGTCACTCACGGTGACGGTGCCGGTCGGAGTTCCACCGCCCGACGTGGCGGCGACCGAATACGTCGTCGTCACCACCTGGCCGGTCAGCGAGGGATCCGGGCTGTCTCCATTTAGCGTGACGGTGGCCGCCGACTTGCCGACGTCGAAGGGATCACTGATGGCGTCGGTCAAGCCCGAAGCGTGCGCCCTCAAGGTGAACCCGGAGCCCGCCTGGTTGATCGACAGCCCGGAGAAGGTGGCGACGCCAGCGACGGCATTCACCGCATTCACCCCGACCAGCGTCCCGCCGACCGAGGAGGTCAGCGTGACGAGGTTGCTCGCCGTGGTGACGAGCAGCCCCAGCGCGTCCCGAACCGAGACCTGGACGGCCGGCGTGATCGTCTGACCCACGCCGGCGCTGGTCGGCTGCACGTCGAACGCAAGCTTCGCCGCTGGGCCGACGGTCGCGGTGGAGGTGAAGCTCACCGGTGAGCCGCTGAGCCCGTTGACTGCCGCGGTCGTGCCGTAGCTGCCGGGCACGAATCCCAGCGTCCTGCTCACCTGGGCGATGCCGCTCGAGTTGGTGTTCGCGGTGGGAGCGGACACGGAGCCGCCGTCGTTCGCCGTCCAGGTGACGGCCACGTTGGCGACCGGATTGTTGTTGCCGTCGGTGACCTTCACGGAAAGCGGGATCGGCAGCGTGGATCCGATGGCGGTCGCCTGATTGTCGCCGCCGTTCAGGGCGATGCTTGTGGGTACGTCCGCCGTGGCGTTCGCGGTGAACGGCACCGAGGGAACGCCGGAGAATACGGCGTTGACCAGATTCGACGCGGCGGCGGATGGACCGAGGGTCCACCGGGTCGAGGCGTAGCCGTTCGCCGTGGTGATGGAGTTGGTCGGAGTGACCGAGCCGCCGCCGGTGACAAGCCAGGTCACCGACTTGCCCCCTATCCCGTTGCCGTTGACGTCCACCAGGCGGACCAGCAGCGTATCCGCCAAGGGGAAGCCGGCCGGTGCCGTCTGTCCGTCACCCGCGACGTACACCAGCGAATCCGGGAACGCGGGCTCCGCCGTCTGAGTGAAGGTGACCGGCGAGCCCGCCAAGCCGGTCACCGCGGCCTGCGCCGTCTGGGTCCCCGAGGATGGACCCAGCACTCGCTCCGCCGCGGCCAGCCCGTCCGCGCCGGTGGTGACGCTCGCCGGAGTGATCGAGCCACCGCCCGACGCCGTCCACAGCACTTCGACCCCGCTGACGGGGTTCCCGACCACGTCAGCCACCTTGACCACCAGGGAGTCGGCCAGGGCCGAGCGGACCGGTCCCGTCTGAGCGTCGCCACTCACCAGCACCAGCGTGGACCCGGTGCCGGCCAGCGCGGTGGCCTTGAACTCGACCGCGACGGTGCCCGAGACGCCGTTGCCGAAGGCCCGCGCCTCCACCCTCTGCTCCCCCGCAGGCGCCCCCAGCGTCCACGAGATCGAGGCCTGCCCGGCGGCGTCCGTGAGTACGGTGTCCGGCGTGACGATCCCCCCGCCGCTCTTGATCTCGACCACGACCCCCTGGCCTTCCACCGGCCGCTTGCCCCCGTCGGTCACCAGGACGACCAGCGGCTGTGCCAACACCGATCCGGCGGGGCCGGACTGATTGTTGCCCGAGACCGCGGCGATGCTGGAGGCGCTTTCCGGGAGCGCCAGGCCGTCACCTCCGCACCCGTACACACCGGTGACGAGGCCCATCGCGAGCAGGGACGCGAGACGACGTGGAGTCATGGGCACGGGTTGTCGGGTTGAATGATGGCCCCGGGGGCCTCTGGCGCCGCGGATCGGACTCCAGCTGGCGCGGAACAGCCCCGAATCAAGCAGGTTGTGTGCCTTGGTCCGGATTGCAAATCATCTTATAACTATCGATATTACAATGATTTGAGCACAGCTATCCCAACCAGTGTTGCGCGTTTGCAACAACAGGGAATCAGAACAGCACCGCCGCCGTGAAGGTCACCGGAGAACCGGTCGCGCCGTCGACCGTCGCGGCAGCCTTCTGGAGCCCGATTCCCGACCCCAGCGTCCAGACCACCGACGTAGTGCCGTCGGCGCCGGTCGTGGTCTCCTCGGCGCTCAGCGACCCGCCCCCGCTAGTGACGCTCCAGTGGACCGCGGCGTCGGGGACCGGATTGCCGAAGCGGTCGACCACCGCTACCACGAGCGGATTGTCGAGCTCGTGATCGCGCCGGCCAGGCTGATTCTGCGGGCCGGCGGCGCGAACGGTGTCCGGCGGCCCGGCATGGGCCGAGGCGTCGAAAGGGATCGCCGGCGGGGCGGTGGAATCGGTGGTCACCAGGCGTGCCTCGCCCTGGTAAGTGCCAGGCGTCGTCCCGAGCACCCAACGGGCAGAGGCCAGCCCCGCGGAGTTGGTGACTGCGGTATCGGGATCGATCGTGCCGGCCGAAGTGTCGGAGAGCACGAAGGCGACTCGTCTGCCGCCGATCGGCTGCCCGCTCTCAGTGGCCACCTCGACGACGACCGAGGACGGAAGCGGCTCACCCACCGTGCCGGTCTGTGTCCTGCCGTCGACGATCGAGAGGCCGATCCCGGTTCCGGACGAATCCGGCAGGGTGAGACCGCCGCCGCAACCCAGTACGGCGGCGAGGGCGACCTGCAGGAAGCGGCGAGGAGACACGAGCGGGACGGCCTGGCTCATTGATCGCTGACAGCAAAGGGGGATGCCGCGTAGGATAGGTGGCTAGCGCCCCGACTGGAAGAGGATCCCCAGGCCGAAGTTGAGCAGGCGCTCGTGGTAGCGGTCGCCGGCGCGTCCGGTATAGCGATGCCCGACCAGATCGACGGCCGGATTGAGATAGACCCGACGGCCGACTCGTAGCTCCCAGCCGGCGATGAGGAGGAAACTGCTGAGCGAGGCAGTCTGCCCACCCTGGTCGTCGATCCACGCCAGCATCTCGCCGCCCAGGCGGAGGTGTTGACTGACGGTGCCACCGAGCCGCACCGAAACGCCGCCAGCGTGAAGCCCCGCCAGATGGTCAGCACGCATCGCCTCGCCGCAGTTAAGTTGTCCGCTGGTCCGGTGCTGGTCCGGTATGGACCTTTCGGCGCGTGGCAAGGACCGGACCGCGGCCGCCGATGCCGAAATCCGCGGGTCGAGTCCCGTCTCCGTCCCTCATCGCGTACAGGCATGTCTCCCTGGGCTCAACGCCTGCTCATCGCGCTGTTGCTGCTCCTGGCCGCCGGATTCGCTCGACTCGGAATCTGGCAGCTTTCGCGGCTGCACCAGCGCCGGGCAGCCAACCGGCTCACCCTGGCGGCCAGGAGCGCATCACCGCTCCTGCTGCCCGGTCCGGCGCTCCGGCGGCCGGACGCGCTGGTGGAGCATCGGGTGATCGCCCGGGGGCGTTACGACCACGATCACGACATCGTGCTGCGCGAGGAGGCGTTGCAGGGAGTGCCCGGCGTTCACCTGGTGACGCCGCTGCGGATGGCGGGAACCGACACGGCCCTGCTGGTGGACCGGGGGTTCGTTCCGACCCCCGACGCTGTGAGTGTCGCGCCGGAGCGTCTGCGGGAGCCGGGGGATGTCGTGGCAACGGGTATCGCGGCCCCGGTCGGCAGCGGCGGCGGCAGACCGTTCGTTCACGCCGGCCGCACCACCTGGGCACGGCTGGATCTGCCGGCGCTCCGCGAGCGGCTGCCCTACCCCGTGCTGCCTGCCTATCTCAGGCAGACTCCCGGCCCCGGCGTGCCCAGCTTTCCCCGACGACTCGATCCGGTCCCGATCGACGACGGACCCCATTTGAGCTACGCGGTGCAGTGGTTTCTCTTCGCCGGACTCTCGGTGGCGTTCGCCTTCCTGGTCGTAGGCCGGCGCCCCTGAGCGTCAGGTAGCAGGCCGCGGCTGCTGCCCGTCGAGCTCCTCTATCGTGCGGGTCGACGGCGGGCGGGTGCGCTGAAGCCGGGCGGCGGTCGCCTCCGCCTGACGCAACGCACGGAGCAGGTTGCCTCCGGCCAGCTTCTTGAGATCGCCGTCACTCCAGCCGCGCCGAATCAGCTCCGCGAAGAGCTGGGGAAACGTAGAGGTATCCTCCAGGCCGACGGGCCCCGCCTCGATCCCGTCGAAGTCGCTCCCGATTCCCACGTGGTCCACGCCCGCGACCGCCCGCACATGGTCGACCTGGTCGGCCACCTGCGCCAGGGTTGCGGTGGGGCTCGGGTGCGCGGTCTTCCACGCCTCCCACTGGCGCTCCTGTTCCGCCGTGTCGGCGACGGCGGCCTTGAGCTGCTGCCGCTGGCTATCGGCCTGCGCTTCCCACGCGGCCACCTCGGACGAGACGAACGCCGGGACGAAGGTCACCATCACCACCCCACCGTTCTTGGGAAGCCGGGCGAGGATCGAGTCGGGTACGTTGCGCGGATGGTTCACCAGGGCACGCGCGGCCGAATGGGAGAAGATCACCGGGGCCTCGGAGACGTCGAGCGCGTTGCTCATCACTCCCGGGGAGACGTGCGAGAGGTCGACCAGCATGCCGAGGCGGTTCATCTCCCGCACCACCTCCCGCCCGAACGGGGTGAGTCCACCATGGCGGGCGCTGTCGAGCGCGGCGTCGGCCCAGTCCAGGGTGACGTTGTGGGTCAGGGTCATGTAGCGGGCGCCGAGCGCATAGTACGACCGGAGCGCACCAAGCGAGTTCTCGATCGCGTGGCCACCCTCCATGCCGAGCAGGGAGGCCAGGCGGCCGCGCTTGAAATCTCGCTGGATGTCGCCGGCCGTGAGGGCCAGCGTGAGGCGGTCGGGATAGCTCGCGATCATCCGGCGGGCGATGTCGAACTGCTCGAGCTGCACCCGGGCGAAGCCGCTGTCCTTGATCTCGCCGGGAATGTAGATCGACCAGAACTGGGCGCCGACCTCGCCCTCCTTCAGCCGGCCGAGGTCGGTGTGCTTGGGAGACCGCTGTCGCAGATCGTACGCCGCCACGTCTCGCGGCGCGGTCGGGGAGATCCGGATCTCCCAGGGGAGATCGTTGTGGCCATCGATGAGGGGGGTCGAGCGCAGCAGCTTGCGGGCGTGCTCCAGTGCCCGGTCGGGCGACGTTTGGGCAGGCATGGGTGACGGGTTGAAGGCCAGGAAGGCTGCTGCGAAGATGGCGGTCGGCAGGCCCAGCGTCATGGGAACGACCTCGAGGTAGGTGGCGAACGCCGCCGGCCCCCCGTCATGTCGCGGGCCCCCGACTTCGACCCAGCTGCACCAGCTCCGGCCGCACGACGAACTCCGGGCAGATGGTCCGGTCGTATTCGTAGGGGCCGCCGGTCTCCGCGTCGATCCAGGGAAAGCCACGGCAGACCGCGGGATAGTAGGTCTCCGCGTGGATGGTGCACACGTTGTCGCGGAGGAACACGCAGCGCTTTCCCCGCACCCGGGTCCGCCACTCTCCCCAGCGGGTGCGGTAGATCGTCGCGGCGCCATGGCGCCGGCTGATCGCCGCGGCTTCCTGGTCACTCAGGGTGACGCCGTAGGCACAACAGGAGGACTGATGGGGACAGGGGTAACACGGCAGCGATGGAAAATCGCGCATGCGAGAAGTTAGCGGGGCGAGCACACGGGTAACAGGGTAACATCGCGGTGGCGGACAGCGGTGCGGCCGTGGAGCGGCATCAGCTGGCGCTCGGCGGCGGCGGCGGCGGGCTCAGGCCGGAGACAACGAAACCAGGATGGTGACGATCGCGTGGGGCGCCGCGGTGAAGCGGACGCCACGCCGATCGGGGTCGAGCGACAGCTCCATCGGGTCTCCCTGCTCGTCGGCGCGCACCCGCTGCGCCCGCGCCGCCGTCCAGGGAAAGCGCCACCGGCCCTCGCTCGGCACGGCCGACGCGCTGTAGCACCGGAGCACGATTCCGCCGCCGGAGTCCGCCGGTTTGAGCGCCGAAAAGATCAGGCCCTTGCCCTCGAGCCCGAGGCCGGCGGGGGCCAGGTGGAGCGCCGTGGCCTGACGCAGCCACACGGCGCGCGGCGGCAGGAAGAGATCCTCCCACAGTCGAGGCAGTGTGCCGCCGTCGTCCAGGTCGGGCGCGCCGATGGCCTGCAGCGCGAGCTGGACGCGCTGGCAGCCTCGCTCCTGAGCCTCGGGTGTCGGCATGGGCCAGCCGGCGTGCCCGGGCCGGGTGGCGAGATCGGCGCGAGAGAGCTGGCCGACGGCGCGGAACAGCGTGACGACGAGATCGCCTCGGCGGGTGTGCTCGTACTCGAAGAATCCAGGCCCGAAAAGCGCGAGGCCGCGGCCGCGTGACGCGGCGGCCACGAAGCGGTGAGCCGGAGCCGTCGCGACCGGGGTCTCCCGCGAGTAGCGTCCGTGCGGGTGGACGGGCCGGCGCTCGACCTGTCCGAATGGCGCGCCGGCCACGGCGCGTCCCCCCCGGACGCCGGAGGGGCAACGCACCCGGAGTCGATGATCGATCGCCTGATTGTCGAGCTCGAGGGTACAACGGAGCGCGGGGCTCCCGGCGTGGAGGGTCAGCACGAGGCGCACGCCGACGTGACCCGTGGCGACCTCCAGGACTCCCCGCACCTCCAGTGCACCCACCAGCGGACCCCCGGCGAGCACCCGAACCTCCGGCGGGCGTCGCAGGCGGCGGATCCGATCGCCGTCCGGTGCCGCGTAGGTGTAGGTGTCACCCATGTCGCCGCCGGACTCCAGAGCGAAGAGCCCGGCGAAACGCTGACCCGTGGCGCGGTCGTGCAGGCGCACCGACCCGTCACCGGCGACGGCGATCTCGATCAGACCGTTGTCGAGAGCGCGGGTGGTGGCGTGGACGCCTGGCTGATCCTCCCCCGATGCCGGCCGAGCCGGCACCAGCTCCGCGAGCCCGAACCCCGCCAGGCGCGGCGAGATCAGGGCCACCCGCGCGACCTCCACCTCATCCTGGTCGGGATAGTGCCGCGGGGCGTCCAGCCGCTCCTCGCCGGAGGACCTCCCCAATTCCTGGAGCTGCACCGGACCGGCAGGCCCGGCCATCCAGAGTGAGGCCGCGGCGCTGGCCGTCCTCGGGGTCCGGCCGCCGGGCGGGCCGATCAGGACGTCGCGTCGGAAGGAGGTGAGGTCGGCGATGACCACACCGTCCCGCTCCCGGGGGACCGGGTTCCAGATGACCAGGCGTGGCGCCGTCTCCTCGGGGTGCTCCCGGGCCCGGTCGGGATCGTCGCCGACCAGGGCGCCGAAGGCCGAGCCGGCGATCTCCCGCCCGAGACTCTCCGCGTCCTCGATCCGAGCGACCACCCGCCGGGCGACGGCGTCCGAAGTGCAGCCGCCGATCGAATCGTGAAATTGGGATCGCACAAGCGTGCGCCAGGCCTGGTGCAGCAGCGGGCGCCGGTCGCCGAGGCCGGCACCCGCCGCCAGTGCCGCGAGCGGCTCGGCCACCCGCTCCAGCCACAGCTCCGCTTCGGTGTGTCGTCGCTTGAGCGAGGCGCGAGTCCCCTGCACTCCTTGGAGCGTCCAGGTGTAGCCGTAGGACCAGCGGAGCTCACCGGCCAGCTCGGGCAGGGGGCCGGCATCCTGGGCGGCAGCAGCGAGGAAGTCGCCCAGCCGGGAGATCCGCACGTCTCCATCCGGCTCCAGCGCGGCCAGCGTCTCGCGGAGCCCGGCCACCTGGGGGTGGGCAGCATGATGGTCGGCGCCCACGAACACGGCGACCTGGGAGGTGGCGGCGCGGGCGGTGAGCGCCGCCCGCAGCGGCGGCCATGCCTCGGCCAGAGAAACGGTGTCGGCCGGCAGCGCGGCACCGACCTCATATCCGTCCGGTGGCAGATGGTAGAGCAGCACCGCGCGGCCATCCGGCGCACGCCAGCGGTAGAGGTCACCTTCCTGTCCCGCCTCGCCCCCGAGCCCTCGCCACAGCACGCCGTAGCCAATTCCGAATTCGGCGGCCAACCCGGGCCAGACGGCCGGATGCCCGAAGGCGTCGGGCGAGTAGAGCACATCGCTGCGACCGCCGAGGCGCGCGGCGTCGAGCTGGCCGAGGAGGAGGTTGCGAATCAGCGATTCACCCGACGGCACCAGCTCGTCGGCGAGGACATACCAGGGCCCCACTTGCAGTCGTCCGTTGTGGACGAGGGCGCGGACGCGCTCGGTCTGCTCCGGCCGCACCCGGAGGTAATCCTCGACCAGCACCGTCTGGCCGTCGAGCAGGAAGCTGCGGAAGGCGGGCTGCCGCTCGAGCCGGTCGATCAGGTCATCGAGCGCGGGGACCAGGCGGGCGAGGAACGCCGCCCGGGGGAGATACCATTCCCGATCCCAGTGGGTGTGGGGGATGAGGTGGAAGGTGTAGCGCGACCCCGAGCGGACCGGAACGGACGCGACCGTCACTCGTAGTCGATGAAAGGCTCGGTCAGGAGTCGAGCCCCTCGTGGGCGGTACTCGAAGAGATGGGTGATCCGAAGCGTGCCGTCAAGGCGCTCGACCCGCGTCTCCGTGAGGGCGAGATCCGGCAGATCGGCCAGGCCGAGCTGGGTGAGCCGTTCCGCCTCTCGCCGGCAGACGTCGCCGGGGGTCGGGCGGCTGGCGGGATAGGCGTCCTCATGATGCCGGATCAGCCGGTCCCAGTGCTCGTCGCCCGCGCGCTCCACCGCAGCCCGAACGTCCTCATGCGTAAACGGCACGGACCCGTCCCGCCCACTAGCTGTTCGACGAGCTGAATGCCCACCGCGCCACGAGCAGGGCGAAGAGGCCGACGATGAGATACTGCAGGCCCGACCAGTTCAGGCCCTCGCCGATCGACCGCAGGTCGGTGGCGAACCCGTGGGCGGAGTTGCTCGCGAGCAGCAGTGCGTATTCGACCACGGTCCCTCCCGGGGAGGCCTTCTGTTAGTGTACGCCCGGGAACCCTCAACGTCAACGCGCCCTTCCGGCCTCGACCGACAGGAGCCGGCGGCTGGCGGCCTGGAACCGGTCCCGGTCCAGCAGCCCGGCGATCGACAGTGCAGGCACCTGCATCCATCCCTCGGAGGACATCGTCAGCTCGATCACATCGATACCGGGGCCGAACCAGCGGGCGCTGGGCTCGAGGTCCGACGGGTAGACGAAGCCGGGGAGGCTGGCCGCCGCCAGCGCCGCCTGAGAGCCGAGGCCCGACTCGGGCATGGTTCCGGCCCAGAGCGCGGCGTTGGCCGCCGCGGCGATGCGCACGATCCGGCAGACCTCGGACAACCCGCCTACCCGGTGCACCTTCACGTTCCACGTCCGCGGTCCGTCCAGCTCGACGAGCTGGCGGGCCGCACGGGCATCGCGCAGCGTCTCGTCGACGCAGACGGGGGTCCGAAGCGTCTGGGAAAGCCGGACATGGCCGACCAGGTCGTCCGGGGGGAGCGGCTGCTCGAAGTAGAGCAGCCCGGCGTCGTCCAGCGAGCGGAGGGCCGCTTCGTGCTCCGGCCATTCATAGCTGCCGTTGGCATCGACCGTGAGCGGCAGCGCGGTTCCGGCGAGGGCCTCCCGGGCCGCGTTCACCGGGATCGCGTCCCAGCCGGGCGCGACCTTGATCTTGACCCGCCGGTAGCCCTTGGTGAGAGCTGCCTCGATCCAGCGCTGCAGGGTACCCGGAGAGCGATCCTGGGGGATCCCGAGGGCGACACCACAGGGAATGGCGGGCGCGGGCGAAAGGCCCAGCCGCTCGCCCAGCAGTGCCGCGAGGCCGCCGCCCCGCCGATGGGCCTCCAGGTCCCAGGCCGCCGTCTCCAGTGCCGAACGGGCGAACGGATTGCCGCGGACACCGGCCCGGAGCAATTCGTCCACCGCCTCGGGGCCGGCGAGCTCCTGCCCCAGGAGACGAGGGATGAGCAGCTCCGTCAGCAGCAGCCGTGCCCCTCCCAGCGTCTCCTCCGAGTAGAACGGCAGCTCGAAGGGGGGCGACTCGCCGTAGCCGACGTGCCCGTCGTCACCGTGCAGCGCCACCACGAGTGAGCGGCGCTCCGTCATGGTGCCGCCGGAGATGATGAACGGCTCCAGGAGGGGCAGCGTCAGGTCGTACAGCTCGATGCGGCTGATGCGCATGCGGGGCTCAGACCGGGTGGACGACGTCGAGGAAGCGCAGCTCGCCGGCCTGCCGCTCGATCCGCCCCTCCGCCTCCAGCGCGAGCATGCCGGCCACCAGGCCGTCCTCGGGATGGAAGAGCAGCGCATGCAGCGCGCGCTGGGTGCGAGTACCACCCAGTGCCGGGTACTGCGAGAGGGGAAGCTGGAAGAAGCTGTGCAGCTCGACGCTCTCGCAGCCGAGCCGGGCGTAGTCCAGCAGCATCCGGCCAGAGCAGATGTTCCCGGTGCCGACCAGCGGCGGCAGCGGATGCGGCCGCGCGGCCTGGAGCACCCGAAGGTTGCGATCGCTCAGGTCGTACCCCCCGTACGCGACGGCGCGCGTGGGATCCCACAACCGATTGAAGCAGACCAGCGAGTCCGCCTCTCCGCAGGCGTTGAGCATCTCGAGCTGGAACGAGTCGTCGAAGCGGGCGTTCATCAGTTTGACGGCGAGCCGCACCTTGGTGGCGCCTGCCCCGGTCCGAACCTGGCCCGGCACCTCGCGCAGCCAGCGGAGGACCTGCGGCCGCTCGTCGGCGAGCGGGTCTCCGGCGAGAGTAGGAGAGAAGTCCTTCTCCAGCGGCAGCTCGTCGCCGCCCCACGCGGCGGCCAGCCGCTCGGTGGTATAGCGATACTCGGCCCCCCGGAACGGCTCGTGCAGGCGAGGGAGGTGGTACTTCGCCGAGGGCACCACGACCATTTCACCCGCCCGGGTGAGGTCCGCCGCGAGCCGCACCAGTGCCAGGTACTCCTCGAACGACCGATCCCAGCCGCGTCCCTTCCAGGTGACCGTCCACCCCTCGCGCCCGGTACTCGAGACCCGGGGCTCGACCCGCATCCGGGTCTCATGTACCGCCCAGGCACCCATCGAGCGCTCTCCCGCGGGGTCCTCGGCGATGACCGTCTTGAGCACCACGAAGGCCAGTCCGGCCGCGCGATCGGCCTCGATCTGCTCGGCGTTGAGCGACAACTGCCCCGAGCCTTTGCCGATGGGGTGCGGAAGGGAGTAGCCGAGATAGCGCGCGGTCAGATCGATGTGATATGCCTCCCGGATGTGCCCGGCGGGATCGGGAGGCAGGTCGCGCCGGAAGCGCTCGAAGTCACGCTGCAGTTGCCCGCGCATCCCGCACCGTCTGTTCCACCAGGGCGCGCTCCGCCTCCGGCAGCGCGGGTCCCCACGGGTCGTCGCAGGCATCAGGCGGCAGTGCTCCGTCCGCCGCCGCGGCCCAGAGCATCCGACGAATGTACCCCTCCATCGGCGCGATGAACGTGGCCTGGGCGAGGCGGTCGCAGAGCCCGGAGAGGGGCACGAATCGGGGCCAGTCCTTCGCCGCGCAGGCGCGGAGCAGATCGACCTGCAGATCGGGCAGCGCCGCGCCCATCCCGATGAGCGCCGCGCGCGCGCCGAGGAGGAGGGAGTAGCCCAGGAATCGATCCTCGCCAGTGATGAGCAGCTTGTCCGGGTGCCGCCGCATCAGCGCGGCGATCCGCTGGAAGGTCATCACCGAATCGAGTGTGGCGACCTTGATACCGATCACGTCGGGGAGGTCGAGGATGGCGTCCAGGGTGGCATCGTCGTAGGCCACGCCACCTGCGGCGTCGTACAGGTAGAAGGCGATGACCGGCAGCTCGCGGCTCAGGCGCAGATGATGGGCGACGGGATCGTGCCGCTCGGGGAACGCCAGCAGCGCGTCGGCCCGTCCCCGCCGCGCCTCGATCGCCATGCCGATGTCGCGCGCGCCCGCCACCAGCACCCGGTCGGCCAGCGCCTCCCGCCAGGCGTCGAGCACGAGACGGCGCTGTTCCGGCCGGAGGAGCGGGCCACGTCCGGTGTGCGCCCAGACCGCCACGCCGGCGACCGGCTGAGCGGCCATCCATCCCGCGTAGCGCCGTTGCGCCGCCTCGTCCAGCTGGTCGCCCCGGAAGGGGACGGGCACCGCGGGCACCAGGCCCCAGGCGAGCCGTTCCGTCAGCTCCATCAGCTCGGCCGGCGTCGGAGGGAGTCGGCGTTGCCGCCCTCGATGGCGACGCGTTGCTCCCCGCCGAGCTCGAGCAGATCCAGCTTGGCCCCCGCGTTCTCGGGCAGACGAAGCGGCTGCCCGGTGCCGAGCACGAAGCGGTCGACACCAATGGTCCGAAGCAGCGTCTGCAGATGATCCTCGGGCGGCCCCCAGATCCAGCAGATATCCCACCAGATCCTCGCGGCCTCCGCCGGGGTGGAGCCGAAGTGCACCTCTTCCACGAACGGGCGATCGGCGTGGGTGACCAGCAGGCGAACGCCAGGGTCGCTTCGGACCAGAGCCCGGACCGCGGAGGCAGGCAGCTCGGCGGCCTGATCGTTCGGGTGGCGTTGACGTGCGTCTTCCAGCCGGACAGCCAGCACGAGCGGCATGTCCAGAGCCCCGCAGGCGGCGGCGAGGGCCCGCATCTCCAGGCCGGCCGGGTCCATCCCGTAGAAGGTCGGATCGGCCCGCACTGCCGGTGCGCCGGCATCGCTGGCTCGGGCGAGCGCCTCGTCCCAGTGCGCCAGTCCGGGGTGGACCGCCGGAACCGGCCGGAGGCGCGGGGAGAGCCGAGTAGTCTCGAGCAGCCACGCGTTGCCTTCGATCGGATCCCGCCAGAAGATGCCGGGCAGATGGGTGATCCAGGCCTCGTCCAGCCCGACCCGGTCCATGGCGGCGAGGACCGCGTCGGGCGAGGTACCGGGCACGCGCCGGAACGGGTAGGCGCCCACGAAGGCGTTGACGTCGATGCGCATCAATCGCTCGGGAAGGCACCCGCAGGAAAGATCCGCGCGGCGTTCCGCCAGCCGACCAGCTCGAGCTCGTCGGGCGAGAGGAGATGGCTCAGATAGCGGAGCTTGGCCCAGCCGGTCTCGATGGTGAGATCGCAACCCCAGAGGAGGCGCTCTGCCCCGACGGCCGCGATGCAGGCCTCGAGCATCCCGCCATCGACCCCGCTGCCCGAGAGGTCCACCAGGATGTTCGGGAGATCACGAATGACCGGGAGCGAGTGGAGCCAGTCGCCTCCCCCGCCGATGTGGGCCAGGAGGAATGGAACCGCCGGGTGCCGCCGGGCGAGGTCGGCCAGCTCGCAGGCATCGGATGCCTCCTGCCCCGGGTAGTCGCGCCGGCGGTGCTGCCAGACGTGGTGCAGGACCGGCACCCCGCGCTCGAGGGCGGCGCGACAAATCGGATCGAGCAGCGGATGGTCGGCCCGGCGGCTCGCCGCCAGCTTGATGCCGATCATCCCGGCGTCGAGACAGCGCCCGATCTCGGCCAGCGACTCGGCGGTGTAGTTGGGGTTCACCGTCACGTAGCCGCGGATACGGCCGGGATGGTCGCGCTGGAGGGCGAGCAGAAAATCGTTGGCGTAACGCAGGTCGGTGAGAGAAGGAAAGTAGGTGGGAGAGGTATGGCCCCAGCTTCCCAGGATCGAGGCGACGTGGACCGTGATGCCCACGCGCTCGCCCCCGCGGAGCCGGCTGGCGTTGCGCTCTCGCCAGTCGGCCCGCGGGGTGCGGTCGTGCAGGAAGTGCGCATGAACGTCGATCAACATCCCCGCTATTCCTCCTCCGGTTCCTCCTCCCGCTCCTCGCCCGCGGCATCGTTGGTGCCGATTGCGTCCTCATCCTCGTCGTGCAGCGTCAGGTCGGTCTCCTCCGCCAGCTCTTCCTCCACTGCTCCATCCTCGTCGTCGATGTCGTCCAGGTCATCGATGGTCGGTTTTCTCGGTGCCATCTCGCCCTCCCGATCCCTTGCTGGTGCGTCGCCGGTGCGTCGCCGGTGCGTCGCATGCCAGTCACGCGATCCCGACCCTGGGAATCTAGGCGGATCACCGCACGGTCGAGAGGGCCTCCTCCAGAAGCTCGAGCGTGCGGTCGACAACGATCTCGTCGTGTGCCAGCGAGACGAAGTTGTAGGCCGAACGCTTGAAGAGAAGGCCGCGATGGGCGGCGGCCGCGGCCAGCCCCCGCGAGGCCGCCTCGTCGCGGAACTGGAGGAAGCACATTTCGGGCAGTCCGCCGACCCCAGTGACGACCGACGGGTGGCGGGCCGCGAGCCGTTCCAGGCCTGCCAGCAGTCGGGCGCCCACGCGGGACAGGTGACGGGGGACCTCGCGTGCCACCATCTCCGCCAGCGTGGCGCGCGCCGCCGCGAGCGCCACCCACTCGGTGGCCAGGGTCGAGGAGATCCAGGTGTGGGCGACGCCGGCCATCACCGCGGCCCGTCCCCCGACCACGGCGAGGGGAAAGCCGTTCGCGATCGCCTTGCCCAGGACGGCGAGGTCGGGGGCGATGCGATAGCGCTCGGTGCCGCCGCCCAGCGCCAGACGGCAGACCGTCTTGATCTCATCGACCACGAGCAGCGCGCCGACCCGGTTGGTTTCCTCCCGTAACACGGCGAGCCATTCCGGGTCGGGCTCCCGCACGATGACGGGCTCGAATACCACTGCGGCCAGCTGATCGCCGGCCGCCCGGATCAGCTCCCGCGCCCGGGCGGCGTCGTTGAACGGGAGGGCGCCATAGAGCGCGTGAGTGCCGGCCGGCACTCCGGCCGATTCGACACCCTGGCACCAGTCCAGCCACCCGTGGTATCCGCACCCCAGAACGTACTCGCGGCCGGTCGCCGCTCGGGCCAGCCGCACGGCCGCCGCCATCGCCTCGGCGCCGGTCTTGAGGAAGCGGGACTGCTCCATCCATGGCAGATGCCGGCGCAGCTCGGCCGCCACCTCCTCCTCCAGCACCGGCGGAAGCGGACCGACCACTCCCCCCTCCACCGCTTCGATGGCGGCTCGGGTCACGGCCGGGTAGCCGTACCCGAGCGCCACGGCGCCGAGGCCCATGAGGTAGTCGATGTACTCCCGGCCATCGGCGTCCCAGACCCGGCAGCCGGAGGACCGCGTCATTCGCGATGGAAGGCCCGGGCCGGGACTCCCGAATAGCGCCTCGGGCCGCTTGCTCGCCGTCGAGGTGAACCCCGCGACCGGTCCGGTCACCCGAGCTCCAGCACTCCGAACGCCGTCTCGGGCTGACGATCGCCCCGGAGGTAGACCCAGCCCCCGCCGCCACTCCAGACCAACTGCCCCGCACGCCTCAGCCGGTCCGGGCGCATCTCGTTCACCAGCAGGTCGAACGGGACCCGGTCTCCGCCGCGCACACGCCAGTCGGGAACGCCGATCCCCAGGGTCATCGAGTATCCGGTCCCGGTGCGTTGCCAGGCACCGGTCACCATCTCCGGAGCGCCGGCGCAGCCGGTCACGGGGTGCACCCGGAGCGAGCCGTCCTCATCGCCCGGCACCACCAGAAATCCATAGACCGGTCCCTCGCCGTCGGGCCGCAGGTAGACCTGGACTCCGTCCGCGTGGATGTCGTCCAGATCGTTGTCCAGCCGAAGCGCCGGCGCGTCCGAGGCACGGGCGATCACCTCGGACTTGACCACGTCGACGCCGAGGTAGAGAGCCGACTCGTCCCAGTTGGCCAGCACCGAGGCCGAGAGCTCCTCCGGTCCGGGGTACGGCTCCTCGCTTCGACGGTACCGATCCTCGTAGTCGAGCGCCATCGGCTCGCTCGGAGTAAAGCCGTCGAGCGTCCCGTCGAGCGCTGGCGGCTCCGGCGCGTGCGCCGCGACTCCGTGGGTCACCAGCGGTCGGTCGGGATCGATCAGCGGCTTGGAGACCGCCGGCGGGCACCGGGTGCCGGCCAGGCGCAGGGCGCCGGCGGCGAGCGCCATCTCCCACTCCTCGCCCCTCGGCACATGGCGGTCCACCCCTTCGGCATGCTCGATCTGGACCAAATCACCCTCCACGCTCACTGAGCGGATGAATGGGGCGCCGTCCGTGGGTTCGAGCACCGTGACCAGCCGAGCGTTCCGTCCGTGGGTGCGCACCAGGTAGAAGGTCGATCGTTCCACCTGCCCCGGTCGCCCGGGGCCAACCGCTCGAACCAGTTGACCACCGCCGAGGTGCAGGTGGAGCGTGATGCCGGCGGACCCGCTCGCATGTGCACGGAGGACGACGGTATCCGCGGCCCTGCCAGTGAAGCGTTCGGCCGAGCTCACGAACTCATCGGTGAGCCGATCCGCCGTCCAGCCCCCGGCGGAGAGAATCTCCACCGTTCCCTCGAGATGCCAGGGAAGCTCGAGCAGGTGCTCCTCGTCGCCGCCCAGCTCCACCAGGTCGAGCAGGTAACGCGGCCCGCTCACCAGCGTGCGTGAGAGCGAGCCATAGCTCCCACGGGCCCAGGACCAGGCTTCCCGGACGTCGAAGTTGGTGCAGCGCGCGTCGACCGGAGGCTGGGATGCACCGTCGAGCCGGGGCGCGTTGTGCGCCAGGCTGGAGCGATACCAGAAGAGGTCGCGATCGACGTACGACCCGGTGCCTGGGTCGGCCAGCCAGTGGCAGCCGCTGGCGTGCAGCGTGAGATGGAGCCGGTCGGGATGTCCGTGACCTCCGCCGTACGCGCCGCACTCGAGGCTGGCGTAGCGGGTGCCCTCGCGCAGGACGGCGAGCCCCTGCTGCTCCAGCAGCACCGATCCGGGCGCCCACCGGCCCGTCGCATCGGGCATCGAGGGTGCCATCTCCAGCAGCGACCACCAGGAAAGATCGGCCCGCGTACGAGGCCGGCCGGGCGATGGCTCTCCCACCTCGTGCAGGTAGGAGTCGAACGGCTGGGCCGGAGGCGCCGGGACCGAGTAGAGCTCCCGGAGCCACTGCCAGAGGTCGGAGGTGGAGTCGCCCAGGCGGGCGAGACCCACCTCCCAGAGCTCCAGGTACATTGGCTGCGCCAGCGAGACGCCGAAGCGTGAGTCCTTGCGGGCCGGGAAGGTGTAGTCGGGAAGCGCCGTGATGGCGGGGGCGCGGAGCGCGGCCTGGAGACGGGCGGCCAGTCGCTCGTCGGCGAGCAGATCGACGCCGGTCCATCCGGCCCATCCGAGCGCGAGGAGCTGGCCGCGCAGGGCGAAGAGATGGTAGTTCTCGCCCTCGAACCACATGCCGTCGTCCCGGAATCCCTGGAGCAGGTGGGCCAGGATCCCGGTGGGACCCTCGACGGTGCGGGTGGCCAGCTCCTCGTCCTCGAACCAGACCGCGATCGCCGTCAGCGCGGCGTTGTGCCAGGTCTGCCGGTTGGAGAAGCCCTCGTCGAACTCGCCGATCAGGTTCGCTGCCTCGTCGGCCACCAGGTTCACTCCCTCCGCCGCCTCCGAGGAGAGCTGACCGCTCTCGCGCAGCAGCACCGCCGCCGCCAGATAGTCGGTGAGCCAGATCGACTCGAGGTAGGTGGAGAAGAAAAGCCGGCTGGGCCCGAGCACGTTGTCCCGGTTGAGAAAATCCAGGTAGGAGCCGGCGTACTCGGTGAGGATCGCCTGGGCCGCGTTGGCCGCGCCCTGGTGACCGGCGAGCGACGCCAACGTCGCGAGCGTTGCGGCCCGCTCGGCCAGCCAGAGATGCTGGTAGCGGACCCAGGCGAGGTCGTGTCGCTCACCGGTGAAGCTGCGCCCGCAACCGGGACACCGGTGAACGGAGGGGCTCCACGGGTCGAAGCCCAGCGCGCTCCGATCCTCCGGGCAGAACCCTCCGTCGGTGGAGAGGAGCGCCTTGGCCCGGGGCACCGGCGGCCGCCGGGCCAGCAGCGGCGCGGCCCGCTCGGCAAGCCGATTGACCAGGGCGGAGAGGTCGGGCGAAGCGGGCAGCGCCTCGCGCCGGGCCGACAGCTCCGCGGCGGTCAGCACGGCTGCACGCCCTCCCGAGCCCAGCGCAACGGCAGCAGCGTCATCCCCAGTGCGCGCGCAGCGTCGGTCGCCGGCCGAAGGTCCTCTCCGCCCAGCAGGAAGAACATCGATCCTCCGGCGCCGGAGCCGGCGGCCTTGCCTCCGAGCGCGCCGGCGTCGATCATCGCCCGCTCGAGACGGGACATGAGCGGGGTGCACATGGCCGGATCGAGCGCCTGCTGGTGGAGCCAGTTCCGGGAGAGGAGCTCGCCGATTCGGGTCAGGTCGCCGGCCCGGAGGGCCTCAGGCATGCGTTCGGCGGCGGCGCGGAGGCCATCAAGCGCACCTGCGATGGCCGGATCGCCACGCTCGTACGCCTGCATCACCCGGTCGATGGTGGCCCCGGAAAAGCGGGACGCGCCCGTGTAGCAGATCAGCATCCGCCGCTGCAGCTCCGTGGCCACATCGGCATCCACGGTCACCTGCTCGACGGCCACCGTGGGGTCGTGGAACTCGAGCCGCAGAAATCCGCCGAATGCCGCGGCGAACTGATCCTGCCGGCCGCCGGAAATGCCCGCCTCCGCCGCCTCGAGATGACAGGCCAGCTCGGCGATTCGCCGGCGGTCGGGGTGCTCACCCCTGACGCGACTGAGCGCCGTCACCAGCGCCACGTCGAGTGCGCCGGAGCTGCCGAGACCGGAGCCGTGGGGTGCGTCCGAACGCGTGATCAGCGTACAGGGACCCACCGGGAGCATCCGAAGGCCGGCGGCCAGCAGGGGCAGCGATCCGCGCGAGGGGAGCATCGAGGCATCGGGCACCTCGATCTCCTGCCCCAGGTCCTCGGACACCAGCCGGTAGGAGGAGCCACCCGGCCGCACCTCCGCATGGGCATAGAGCTGGATGGCGGCAGACACCACCACACCGCCTTCCCGGGCGGAGTATGGCGGCACGTCGGTCCAGCCGCCGGCGAGGTCGAGCCGGACCGGTGCTGCGGCCCGGACCGACTCGATCACGGTGCCACCCACCAGTCGTGCACCGTCGCCAGCTCTCCCCGCAGGTCCATGGTCACTCCGTGTACTCGCCGATTCATTCCCTGGAGTCCGCGCGCGTGGTAGAGAAACGCCACCGGCACCGAATCCGCGAACCATTGCTGTGCGGCGGCGGGATCGGCCGGCGCCGCGCGGCCGGCCAGTTCCGCCAGCGGCGGCAGATAGCCCAGCCCGAGATCGCCCGGCACGCCGAGCACCGCGGCCTCGAAGTCGTGCGACGGACCGTAGACTCGACCGAGAAAGGCGGAGAGCTCGAGTTGCCGGATGGTGACGTCGAATCCGTCCGCCAGCAGACGGCTCTGGACCATCTGCTCCAGCGGCGCCTCTCCACTGCCGACCGTCAGCAACTCGAAGCCGACCGCGTCTCCCGTCCGGGCCGGCGGCGCCGCACCGGACGCCACAGCGATGGGAAGATAGCCGGGCACCCCGGGAGGAACCGGCCCCTCGGCCGGGGTGCCGAAGCCGTAGAGATAACCGTCGACGATCTCCCGGCGATCGATTGCCCGATTCAGCCGACGGCGTACCCCGAGGTCGTCGAACGGACGGCGGCGGGTGTTGAGCACGATCCCGTAGGTCAACAGGACGGGATAACTCAGGACGGCGAGCGCGGAATCGCGACGGACGAAGTCGGCGTGGGCCGGCTGAATGCCCGCGAAGTCGAGCTCGCCCGCGGCGAGAGCGGCCAGCTTGGTCGTCGGCTCGTCGACCACCACCAGGATGAACCGCTGGAGCCGGGGCGGACCGCCCAGCCGGGCCGGAAAATCCGGATTGGCCGCGAAGACCCACCGGCGGTTGGCCTCGTGGGCGACGAAGCGAAAGGGACCGTTGCCGACCGGTGCCGTGTTCCAGGCAGCTTGCCGCAGCCGATCGTGCGGCACCGTGTCCAGCAGGTGGGCCGGGAGGATCGCGAGATCGGTGAGCACGTCGGGAAAACGGGGCTGGGGTGTCCTGAAGCGGAGGAGCACGGTCGAATCGTCGGGCGCGGAGACCGAGTCGACTCCGGCGAGCTCGTTGCTTCGAGGGTAACCGGTCACCGGGTCGCCCGCGGCACGGAGGGTCCAGGCCACGTCACCCGCCGTCGTCGGTGGACCGTCATCCCAATGCACCGCCGATTCGAGGCGAAAGGTGAGCCGGCGCCGGTCGGCCGACCACTCCCAGCTCCGCGCGAGGTAGGGGCGCGGAGCCAACGCACTGTCGTACCGGGCCAGCGTCATCAGCAACACGTAGCGCTGGACCTGCCGCGCCAGCGGGTGGATGGTGAGCAGCGGATTGATGCTCTGGAGATCGGCGCCGGAGGCGAAGAGCACCGTCGCCCCGCGGCGCGACGCTGACGGCTGACACGCCGCCAGGGCGAGCAAGATGAGCGGTGACCAGCGCGGGCGACGGGGCACGGCGTAAGGTAAATTGCCCGGCATGTCCCTGCTGGCACACCGCGCGCTCAGCGGCCTCGCCGTCGTCGTCGGGGTAGTGACCCTGATGTTCTTCCTGCTTCGCCTCGCGCCGGGCGACCCCGCCCTGCTCCTGGTCGGACCGGCGGCGACGGCGGAACAGGTCGCGAGTCAGCGCCACGCACTGGGGCTCGACCGGCCGCTGCCCGTGCAGTACGCCGCCTGGCTCGGCCGTTTCGCCCGGGGCGACTGGGGCACCAGCATCGCGACCGGCCGCCCGGTCCGCGCCATGCTGGGCGAGGCGTGGCCCGCCACCGTGCGGCTCGTCGGCATCTCCCTCGTGCTCAGCTATCTGCTCGGTATCGCCGTGGGCGCGGTGCAGGCCACCCGGGGCGGCGGCCTGGACGCGGCGCTCTCGGTGGTGAGCGTCGCGCTCTTTGCCCTGCCCGGCTATTGGCTCGGGCTCATGCTGGTCATGCTCTTCACCTACCGGCTGAAACTGTTGCCGGCCTTCGGCTCGGCGGGCTTCGACGCCGACTTCCTGACCGGATGGGAGCGCCAGGCCGACCGGCTCCGCCACCTGGCGCTTCCGCTCGCCACCCTGACGCTGATCGGCATCGGGGGCACGGCGCGGTTCGTCCGCGGCGCCATGCTCGACGTGGCGGGACTGCCCTACGTGGCCATCGCCCGGGCGAAGGGACTCTCCGAGACCCAGGTCGCGCTGCGCCACGTGCTCCGCAACGCCCTCATCCCGGTGCTGACGCTGCTGGGGCTCTCGCTCCCGACGCTGTTCTCCGGCGCGGTCTTCATCGAAGCAATCTTCGCCTGGCCCGGAGTCGGCCGAGTCCTGGTGGAGGGCGTCCAGGCCCGTGACTATCCGGTGGTCATGGCCGCGACCGCCGTGAGCGCGGTGCTCGTCGTGCTGGGGAACTTTCTCGCCGAGCTGCTGGTGAGCTGGGCCGACCCTCGGCTGCGATGAGCCGGAACGGCTCACTCCTGCACGACCGGCGGGCCGCCTTCGGCATCGGTGTGCTCGGCCTCGCGGTGCTGGCCGCGCTCGGCGCGCCGTGGATCGGGGGCGATCCGGTCTTCCATCGCGACATCGTGACCACCCGGTTCCTGCCGCCGCTGAGCGCCGACCTGGCAGGCACGTTCCACCTGCTCGGGACCGACCGATTCGGTCGGGACGTGTGGGCCCGGCTCCTGTTCGGCGCCCGGGTCTCGCTCGGCGTGGGCGCGCTCGCGGTGCTCATCTCGGTGCTGCTGGGCGTCGCGGTCGGCGCCGTGGCCGGCTTCTGGCGCGGGTGGCCGGGGACGGCGTTGCTCGCGCTCACCGACTTCGCCCTGGCGCTTCCCCGGGTGGTCCTCCTCCTGCTGCTCGCCTCGCTCTGGCAGCCGAGCGCCGGGCTGGTGATCGTGGTGCTGGGGCTGACCGGCTGGATGACGATCGCACGCCTGGTCCATGGCGAGGTGCGGGCGCTCGCGGTCAGGCCGTTCGTCGAGAGCGCCATCGGGCTGGGCGTTCCGGCGCCGCGAATACTGGTGCGCCACATCCTCCCCAACGCGTTGACGCCGGTCATCGTCGCCGCCGCCCTGGGCCTCGGCAATGCGATTCTACTCGAGGCCGGCCTCTCCTTCCTCGGCCTCGGCGTGCAGCCGCCGACGCCGTCGTGGGGAAACCTGATCGCCTCCGGCCGGGATACGCTGGTGAACGCACCGTGGGTCGCCACGGCACCAGGGGTGGCGCTGGTGCTGGTCGTGGTAGCGGCCACCCTCCTGGGGGACGCGGTGCGGGACCGGCTGGATCCGGCCCGGCGGATCCAGACACAGCCGATGGGAAGGATGTGAGGACATGGAGATCCGAACGGCGAGTCGGGAAGACCTCGATGCGGTTCGCGCCCTGGTGGCGGAGGCGGCGTTGCCCCAGGAAGGATTGGAGGATCAATTCGGCGGCTGCTACGCGGTGGCGATCGAGTCGGGTCGGCTGATCGGGGCGGCCGGCGTGGAGCGATACGGAAGGTATGGGCTGCTGCGTTCCGTGGTGGCGGCGCCGGATCGGCGCGGGCGTGGAATCGGTGAGGCCCTGGTGCGCGATCGGCTGGACTGGGCCGAGCGAGCGGGGGTGGAGGCGGTCTACCTCTTGACCACGACCGCGATGGAATACTTCCCCAAGCTCGGATTCGCGCCGGTGGAGCGGGCGGCGGTGCCGGCGGAGATTCGTGACTCACGGGAGTTCAGCAGCGTGTGCCCGGACAGCGCGATGGTGATGCACCACGGGTTGGCGCGGGCCGGCTCAGGGGGAGCGCGGCGCTAGGTCAGTGGCCAGTCCACTGCGCAGAGTTCAACACCTCGTCTATCCTTTCCTCCAGCCGGCTCAGCGTCTGAGGCGCACCCGTACACCCGCGGTAGTGCTCGATCCGCTTGGTCAGGCCGTCGAGCGTGACCGAGGTGGTCACGGTGGGAAGGTCCGTGGCAGCGTTCCCGCAGGCCGGGGATCCAACCACGTATGCCTCCTCGAGGCCGAAGTACCCTCCTGCTTTCAGCTCGGCCAGCAGACTGTCCAGCCGGGCCTTGGATATCTGGCCGACGGCGGATCCAGGATGCGAGACGTGTGACTTCCCCTCGAACCGCACAGTGCCGCTAGCCGACGCGGTGACCCGATAGACCGGGCACGTTCCGAAGCAGGGAGTACGCTCGAGCGTCAGCACCGCTGAGTCTGTGGGCGCGGCAGAAGATTGCACGGCGGACACGGGGGCTGAGGCCGGTGACGGGGAGCGGGCACACCCGGCGAAGCTCCACGCGAGGACAAGCATTGGGAAGCGCCGCGGCATCAACGTGGGACCACCACTCTGACCTGACGGCTCTGCACGCTATTGGAGACCACCAGGTCGAGGTCGGTCCGGTCGGTGAAGACCTCCGCGGCACCCCCACGGGCCAGCGACAGAACCTCCCCCGTCGTCGCATCTCGGACCATCACCATGGGGTGCCTGCTCGCGTCCCAGCGGAGGGCGACTCGGCCCGGGGCGCTCCGGCGCGCCTCGACGGGAACCGGCACCGACCGGATCTGGGGAGTCATCCGGTAGCTGCGCCGTATCGCCGCCGCCCGTCCACCACCCGCCAACCGCAGCGAAGCGATCTGTGCGGCGCGCTCGGACCGGAGCGGCACGGCGAAGGAAAACTGCCGGTCGCCGCGGGGATCATCCGCCACCAGCTCCGGCGTGAAGCTCAGGCTGAATATCCGCGATCCGGCGTCGTCCGTGCCCTCCACCGTGTACGGGCCGCCGTGCGCCGGTAGGCTCGGCCGGGTGACCACCTCAAAGGCGGGCTCGAGCACGGGCTGGCCATCCACGATCCGACCCCAGACCAGGAGGCAGCGTTGCATTGCCTGGCTGAACGCGGAGGCCACCGACGGGCTCGCCGCGCGATAGTTGAGCACACCGAGGTAGGTGTAATCGCTGATCCACTGGTTGTTGCAGTATCCCATGACGTCGGTGGCGGTAGGCGGCTTGAGCGTGGAGGTGGTCAGGTCGAAGCCGTACACGCCGATGGCGGCATTGGCGTAGGGATAGTCGGGATCGATCCCGCTCGGATTGCCGCAAGGAGCGTGGTTCCTTCCCCAATTGTGTCCCCACTCGTGCGCCGCAACGTCCGAGGCACTCGGCAGGTAGTCCCACCCCAGCGCCGCGCGTCCACCGACATAGCCGATCCCGGCGACTCCGCTGGTATAGCCGGGATGGAGCACGCCGTAGTAATTCCGGCTGCTGCCATCGGCTGTGCGCAGCGTCGACAGCTCACTCAGGATCGTGGTCCACGCGTTGTTGCTGTTGTTGGGGTCGACGGCCGCCGCAGACGTGGTGTACGTGCTCCGGACGTCGGCATCGTATGCGGCCAACGGATGGATCTTCATGGTGGTGACGAGGAACTGGTCCTTGTTGGCCGAGCTCACGTTGCCGACCGACCCATTGACGCTCTGCCGTACGGGAACCAGGCGCACACTGAAGGTGGCGGTGGTGCGCACGTCCATGGCGAGTGGGCTGCCCGACGCGGGGAACGCGTTGTCGGTCTCGTTCGACTCGGCGACCGCATTGGTCGGGTCGACGTCGGCCAGGATCGAGAGGTTCGGCTGGATCAGCGTCCGGGAGACGGGGATGTTCCAGGAACTGTTCAGCGAGCCCTCGTTGGGCGACTGCGGCACCGACGCGCCGGGCGCATTGATGCTCACCGTGGAGGTCAGCACGCCGCTGCTGTAAAAGCGCACCCGGACGGTGGGGGCGGAGGCATTGACCTGGCTGGCGGTGACGAACACCCGAAGATAGCCGTCGCGACCCTTCACCAGCGGCACGCTGCCGGAATACGTCTGCACGCTCTGCGTGAGGTAGAGTCCATCGATGCGCAGATTGAGACCGCTCGGTGCTCCCGTGCTGTAGGCCACACCGGCCGACGAGGTGGCGTTGGTGGCCACCGCGACAGTCTGGGTGGCGGGATTGCCGTTGTACTGGGCTCCCCCGGAGGAGACGCTCGCGGCGTCGACGACATAACTGCCCGGGGTGAGTCCGGTGAGCGTCCGACTGGCCGTCACGGTCTGGGAGAATCCGCTGGGCCCGGAGACGGTGATGGCGGCCGCGGTGCCGGGCGGCAGTCCCACCACCGTTACCGTCAGGGCGCCGTTCGCCGTCCCGTAGGTTACCGCGGCGGAGGACGGCGTATCGCTTCCGCTCACCGCGACCGACTGTGAAGCCGGAGTGGCCACGAAGGATGCATTCCCGCTGGTCACGTTGGAGGCGGCGACGGTATAGGTCCCCGGCGCCAGGGCAGTCAGCGTCTCGGAGGCACTGAGCGGGCGGTTGAACCCTTCCGGCCCGGTGACCACCAAGTCCGCGGACGTCCCTGCCGGGAGCCCGTTCACCTGCACGGCCAAGCTACCGGTCGAGGGACCGGCTGGGTCCCCGCCGCAGCCGAGGAGCACCGCGAGGAGAAGAGTGGCCGGTCGAATTGGGGTAAATCGGCCGCTCATGGGGCACCCGCAGGGAAAGGGTCTGATCGCCGCTCGGGACACGTATCACATCTCGCGATCTGCATCGCCACGGGCGAACAGAGAGGCAGCGACCCAAGGGTCGAGTCGGTTGAACGGCGTACCGTGACCTGCCTGGTGCGGAGCGCCAGCCGGCCTCAGTTCCTCACCGGCGACCTGGACCTGGCGCTGTCCGATCGATCCGCGCCACACGGCGGGGCCGGTGCCGAGCCGGATGCCCCAGATCCGCACCCCCACCAACCAGGCCGCGCCGGCATGTCCCAACTCGTGGAATAGCAGCGCGATCCACGAACCGGCCACTCCCATCAGCACGGCCTGGGCGAGATCCCACCAGCGCTCGGCTGGTGCCGCGAAGAGGTGAGACAAGATCGCAGAGGCCATAGGACACTCTGAATGGAGATTTGCACCGGTGGCCGGAATTCCGGCTCGCGGCGGCCACTCGTGCCGGCCATTCCATGCTACCCAAACCGCTTCGACTACTTAAGTTATACGTAACCCACCGGCGAGGAGCCCGAGCGATGGAGGAACTCCCACCGCAAACCTACTGCCAGCGCGCTTCGCTCGAGCTTGCGGACCTCATCCGGCACCAGCGTCGGCCCCGCGGGCGGCTCCGGCGCGACTCGGCCCTGCTGCACCGGTTCATCGCGGAGGTGTTGGGTACCGAGACCCCGGTGGCGGAGCTGCAGGAGGGTCCCTGGCAGGTGAGCACCAAGCCACTCAAGAAGCCCGGTCGTGGAGGCCTCGGTTTCATCCCCCAGGTCCAACGGGGTGACACCGTGATCATGGTCAATACGCCGCGAGAGGCAGAAGAGCTTGCCGCCTTTCTCAACCTGTGCGCGATGGAGGAGTTCAGTAGCCACTGACGAACCCACCGAAAGCCCGCTTGACCTGACATCTGGTCATTCCTACGTTGGTGGCTTGCCTGGTCATCCTGATTCCCCGGAGCAGCGATGCGCCGGTGCGGATATCATAGATCGGCGCATCCCTGACCGCTGAACCAGCCCTACGTCACCGAGTGTCTTTTCCCGCAGCACCATTCCCTTCTCGTAGAAAGGGCGACAGCGATGCATGGTCTGTGTGCGATGCGCCGAAGCGCGACCATTGCGATGATAGGGGCGAGTCTCGCAGTCGGTCTTACGGCCTGCAACAACGACAACAACAACAACGGGGGGGTGGGCCCGTCCGGCAGTGCCAATCTGCCGACCCAGGCGCAGTTGCTCACGGCGCTTCAGGCGGCGCAGGACACGCTGGACCCGAACGGCGGCTTCAATCTCAACATGTGGGCCACGGTGGTGGACCGGAGCGGCATCGTGCGCGCGGTCGCGTTCACCGGCGCCAAGGAAGGAGACCAGTGGCCCGGCTCGCGGGTCATCTCCGCGCAGAAGGCGAACACGGCGAACGCGTTCAGCCTGCCGGGGCTGGCGCTCTCGACCGCCAACCTCTACACCGCCACCCAGCCCGGCGGCACCCTCTTCGGGCTGCAGGAGAGCAACCCGGTCGACCCCGCGGTGGCGTACGGCGGCAACGCGGACGATTACGGGACCGCCAGCGACTTCATGGTGGGCAAGCGCATCGGCGGGATCAACGTCTTCGGCGGAGGCCTGGCGCTCTACGACGCCAGCGGCGAGCTCATCGGGGCGGTGGGCGTCAGCGGCGATACGTCCTGCGCCGACCACAACATCGCGTGGAAGCTCCGAGACGCGCTGGGTCTCGACTTCGTGCCTGGGGGTGTCAACCCGGTGAGCGGCGACGACAATATCGTCTACGACATCCAGCCCGACGGGACCAGCACCAGCGGGTGGGGCCATCCCGAATGCAGTGCGGCGGCGACCACCGTCGCGAACGGACTTCCGGCCAACTTCCCCCTCGGCACTGCACCCTGAGGAGAGCCGGCGCCCGAGTGATGGGCGCGGGAGCGAACCGACGGAACAGAGAGGGCCGGCTCGCGCCGGCCCTCTCTGTATCTGGAGTAGCGGCGGAAGACTACCAGCTGACCGAATACTGGCCGCCCAGCGTGATCAGCATCTCGGAGGCCCGGAGATCGGAGGCGGGCTCTGCGTTCGGCCAGGCACTCCGATGGTTGGTCAGTCCGAGATTGAGCGCGAAGTTGTCGTACAGCGCGAGGGCCGCCGTGAGCCGCTCGACCGCGTCCCGCCGGCGGGAGACCACGGCCCCCGATCCGAAGCAGAAGGTCTTTTCCGCCGCCAGCGTGACCGGGCTCCGCACCGGCGTGAGGTTGCCGTTCACCGCGACCCGGGTGCTCACCACCTGGAGCGTCTCGGTCCCGTCGGTGTAGAGCCCGAGCTGGGAGCTGGCCGTGATGCCCTTGATCATGATGCTGGGACCCGCGCTGAACTGATAGACCGTCCGGTCGGTGAGCAGCGGGCTGCTGCGCTCCGGCAGCCACCCCGCGCGACTGATACCGGCATGAAACGCGATGCCGTACCCCAGCCCCTCGCCGCCGTGCTTGAGCACCCGGGAGAGATCGAGATGCCCTCCCCGGTCGTCGGGTCCGACGAAGCCCTGGAACTGCGCGCTCCACTTGCGCGTGGCCATGTCGGCCTGGAACGTCCAGACCGTATTGTTGAGCGCCTCTCTGAAGAGCACGCTCTCACGCTCGCCGGTAATGGAACGCCGGGCGAAGACCGTGCTCCACCCGGCCGCGAGCGCCACCCTCCGCCGGTTGGGCTCGAACAGCTGGACCGGAAACTCATGGTAGAACTCACGACACTGGCCGGCGCGGCAGGCCACGATGCGGGCCGGCTTCACCAGACGGTCGAGCAACCGGCCGTGCCAGCGAGCGGCCGGCTGAATCCGGGGGACGGAGTCACCGAAGCCGGAGGTCAGCGGCGCCTTGAGGGTCGGGCCGGTAGTCCAGTACCGGTCGATCCCGTTGGCCGATTCCAGCGCGATACTGTCCGAGCCGGGGCTCTCCACCGTGACGACGGCCTCGAACCCGTTGTGCAGCACGGCCGGTCGCATCCGAAGCCGCACCGGCTGGGGCCCGCCGGCGAGCTGGGTCGTGCTGATCGGTGCGGTGCAGCCGGCCAGAGTGATTCCCGCAACGGCGATGAGCGTCAGATGATGAGGCACGAGCGGATCTCGGAGATCGGCGATGGGTCGATGATCGCGACCCCAGTGTGGGCGCGGATGGAACCGCGGACGATTCTCTTGTCGTGGGAGTGGTGATGCAGTTTACCGCACGGGATCTCTTCTCGCCAGATGAGCGCTCGCACTCAACCAGTTGCCAGCCGCGACGATCGCCGCTTCCAGAAGAGGTACACCGGCACCCCGAGCGCGAGCAAGCCGGTGCCGATGAGCGCATTGGTGGGGTTGGCGGCGACTGAACTCGCGACCACATAGAGCGCCGCCGCGACGAAGAGTCCGGGGGTCCACGGGTATCCGGGCACCCGGAACGCGCCCGGCTCGGCGACCACTCGATCGGCTCGGTCGCGGGCCCGGTAGACGTACAGTCCCGCCACGGTGAGGCCGAAGAAGATCCAGTCGCCGAACGCCACGTAATCGACCAGCTGGCTGAAGCTCCCGGAGACGGTGAGAAGGATCGCCCAGGCCGCCTGCAGCAGCAGCGCCGCGGCGGGCGTCCGATGCACCGGGTGGAGCACCGCGAGTCGCGGCAGAAACGCGCCGTCCGCCGCCATTGCCTGGATCACCCGAGGGGTGACCAGGATGACCAGGTTGAGGAAACCAAAGGTGGACGCCGCGATCCCCGCGGCGATCAGTCTTCCTCCCGCGGGCCCCAGTACCGCCCGCATCGCGTCCGCCGCCGGGGCCGAGCTCCGGGCCAGGGCCGGCAGGCCCAGGACGCGCAGGTACACCACGTTCGCCAGCAGGTAGACCACGACGACGATGGTCACTCCTGCCACCAGGGCGCGCGGGAGGTTGCGCTCCGGCCGCACCATCTCCTCGGCGATGAAGTTGGTCTGCTGCCAGCCGCCGTAGGTGAAGAGAATAGGAACGAGAGCCGCCCCGACGCTCACGATCACCGCGGACCAGCCGACCGACGCCACCGGGATGGGAGCGGCAACCGCCGCCGGAGCAGGGCTCAGCACCAGCCCGGCCGCGATCAGTACGGCGAGCGCGCCGAGCTTGAGGACAGTAAAGATGTTCTGGGTGAGGGCGCCGGGCCGGACCCCCAGGTAGTTCACCGCCGACAGCAGGACGATCGCGCCGACGGCCACGGGGATGGTGAGCCGGTCGGACAGCCCGGTGAGCGCCAGCGCGTAGTTGGCGAAGGTCACCGCAACGGCCGCGATCGCGCCGGTGGCGATGACCAGAAGCAACCCCCACCCGTACAGGAATGCGGGGAGCGGCCCCCAGGTTTCCCGCAGATAGACGTACCCGCCGCCCGCCTTTGGGCAGCGCTGCCCCAGCTCACCGAAGCAGAAGGCCCCGATGAGCGCGATCACTCCCCCGATGACCCAGGCCGCGAGCGCCAGCGCCGGCGAGCCGACCCGCTCCGCCACCGCCGCGGGGGTGCGGAAGATGCCGCCGCCGATGATGCCACCGACGACGGCCATTGTGCCGGAGAAGAGCCCCAGCCGGCGCGAGTAGGAGACGCGAGACGCGGCCCCTACTGTCGGGGCTGTCAGGTCTCTGACGATTCGACCCATTTGCCCACCCGGGGCGCCTCATAGCTCGCGAATCGGGCCAGCAGCTCGTCGGGCGAGGCCGCGGTCACCAGCATGGCGCGATGCGCCGGGGAGACGAAGCCGGTCGCCACCAGGTGGTCAAGGAAGCCGATCAGCGGCGCGAAGAAGCCCTCAGCCTCGAGCAGCCCGCACGGCTTCCTGTGCAGGCCAAGCTGGGCCCAGGTCCACACCTCGAACAGCTCCTCCAGCGTCCCGATTCCTCCCGGCAGCGCCACGAAGCCGTCGGCCAGCTCCGCCATCAACGCCTTCCGCTCGTGCATCGACCCTACGATCCGGAGCTCGGTGAGCCCGCGATGGCCGATCTCGCGGTCGAGCAGGGCCTGCGGGATCACGCCGATGACCACGCCACCTGCTTCGAGCGCGGCATCCGCGAGGGTGCCCATCAATCCCACCCGACCGCCGCCGTAGACCAGCGCGATGCTCCGCCGGGCCAGCGTCTGCCCCAGCCCGGCGGCGAGCGAACGGTAGGCCGGAGCGTGACCCGGATTCGATCCGCAGAAGACGCAGAGACGCCGCATCATGCCCCGACGCGCGGCGACGGGTGCCGGAGCGATTCATCCTTGTCCTTGCCAGTCAAGCGTTTGCCCAACGCCCGATCGACGGCACGTCGGTTGCCTTGACAAACGACGTGACGAGCCAACTGCTCCTCCGCCTGGTACCGGCTTCGATCCTTCTTGCCGTGATCGCCTGTGGCTTCGATCCGGCGGGAGACTCGCCGATGCAACCCCCGGCCGTCTACCGCGAGTGGTGGGCGAAGACGCAGGCGTGCTCCGGCCTGGTGGGCGACTTCGATCGGGTGCGCTGGCAGGTAGTCCCGGGACACAGCTTCTCCTGCGCGAGCGGCAAGTGTGCCGGGCATTGGGAGCCCGACCACGAGATCTTCCTCGCCGGCGACTGGACTCAGAGCGAGATGGTGGTCCGTCACGAGATGCTGCACGATCTGCTCGACCGGGCCGGCCATCCCGCTCCGCCGTTCGGTATCGGCTGCCCGCTCACCTGGGCCACGTGGGGCGGCAGCGTCGTACGCCTTCCCACTGACTCCTCCTCCATCGACATCGACTGAGGGCATCGGGCTCGCTGTGCGGCTCAAACCGCTCGCACCAGGCCGCCGTCCACCAGCAGACTCTGCCCGGCGATGTAGCTCGCATCTGACGAGAGGAGAAAGGCGGCGGCGCGCGCCACCTCGTCCGCAGTGCCGGGGCGCCCCGCCGGAATCGTGGCCAGCACCTCCGGCGCGACCGGGTAGGTGTCGATCCAGCCTGGTAGGATGTTGTTCATCCGCAATCCCCGAGATCCGTACCGCTGGCTGTAGAGTTTGGCAAAGTTGCCCAGTCCGGCGCGCAGGGTGGACGAGACCGGATTGCCAAGTCCCGGCTCGGCGGCGGCGAAGCTGGAGATGTTGACCATGGCTCCGCCTCCCTGCGTGAGCATCAGCGGAGTCACCAGCCGCGCCATCCGCACGACCCCCAGCAGCAGCAGGTCGAGCCCGGCGTGCCACTCCTCGTCGCTCAGGCTCAGCAGGTCGCCCTTGGCCGCGTGTCCGGTGTTGTTCACCACCGCGTCTACCCGGCCGAACCGCGCGCGTGCCGCCTCGACCACGCGTTCGAGCGCACCCAGGTCGGTGACCGACCCGCGGACCGCGACCCCGCCCAGCTCGGCCGCCAGCACCTCCACCTCCGCCGATCGCGCCAACAGCGCGAGGCGGTAGCCCCGCCGGGCCATCTCGCGCGCGCAGGCGGCGCCCATGCCGCGGCTCGCCGCGGTCACGATAGCCACCGCCTCCCCCGCCGGTGCCGAGCGTGTCATGGCTGCCTGCTCGGCGAGCTCTCGGCAGGACGCGCCAGCAACTTCGCCTCGACCTCCGCCAGGTAATCAATCGCGGCGACCTCCGCCGCGCTGCGACGGATGAGGGCCGGAGCGGAGCCCTCCGCCAGGTGCTCCCGATAGAGGGAGATGGCCGCGCGCAGGGCCCGACCACAATCCGTCGGATCGTACGTGGCCACCACCTCCCGCAGTCTGCTGGCGGCGTCGGGAGCCGCCGACTCCAGGCGGCGCACGCCGGTCGGGCGTGCCCCCGCAGCCTCGAGGGCCAGCGGGCCGAGCACGCGGGCCCGCAGGAAGGCGAGCATGTCGAGCACCTCGAACAATTCTCCCCGGCCGAGCTTCGCCGCTCCATAGTGGATCCAGACCCAGAAACGATCCTCCAGCCACTGCCGGTCAGGGGCCGGAAACACGGCCTGACCACGGGCCAGTGCCGCGGTGACGCTGCCGTCGCGCTCCCAAAGGATCACCGGATCCTCGACCCGGGGGAGCAGCTCGTCCGGGCGGCTGAACTTGAGATCGACGTGGAGGACCGGAGGACCGTAGAGGCAGATCAGCAGCCGCGGCTCGCCGACGTGCTCGCCGGTGAAGCCCGCGAGCAGCGGGCCCAGCTCCTCAGCGAGCGCACGTCGACCGGCGAGATCGGGTGGCGAGGCGGTGGGATCGAGCAGCACCAGGAGGTCCAGATCGGAGTAGTCGTCCAGCCCACCACCCACGAAGGACCCGCCTGCCGCCAGACCCACGAGGGAGGGCATCCGCCGGCAACGATCCACCGCCGCAAGCAGGAAGTCGCGCTGGGGCGCGGGCAGAGCGGGCCAGCGCTCGGGCGAGAGAAGGGACTCGGACAAGAGGCTCAGGCGATCGCGCCGGCCTTGCCGAGGAGACGCCGTGAGAGGCCCGCCTGTCCCACGTGGTAGGACTCATGGAAGCCGAGGAAGCCGAGCTGTTCGGCCACCGTCATGGTCTCGCTCGCCCGCTCGGCCAGCCGCTCGGGGCTTATACGCCCCAGGTTCTCCAGCACCTGCGCCTGCGAGCGCTCTCGCGCGGCTCGAAGCGCGTCGAGGGTGGGGATGTCGGCCAGCAGGTCGCCCCGCGATCCCCGGCGATAGGGCTCGCCGCTCCCCAAGGACGCCGGCCAGGCCGGCTCGAGGCCGAGCAGCGCGTGCACCCGGTTGCGACTGAGCAGGATGTGGCCGACCAACCAATTCACGCAGTTGCCGCCGGGAGCGGGAGCGACGAGGGCCTCAGGATCGGTGAGGCCCTCGAGGTTGCGCTCGAGCGTGAGGTGCGCGAAACGATAGACCGTCATCAGGGCGGCAGCGTCCATGATTCCTCCGGTGAGCGCGGTAAGCTATCACCCGTCGATATACTTGGCGAGCGCTCGGAAGGAGCGTGGGGAATCACTCGTCCGGCAGCCGCCGGTCGAACAGCCGGCGTTCCCCGACCTGCCGTCGGTCAGGGCCGTGCCGCCGATCGCCCCCGAGTCGATCCTCCTCGGCTATCACCAGGGTACCCCGAGCCTCGCTCTGGGAATCGGCTCCGTGGGCCAGCAGATCTTCCGGGTCGGGCAGCCGGACCAGCCACGCGTCCCGCACCAGCTCGCCGCTTTGAACCAACCTGCTCACGGCGCGGCCCAACTCGGTCGATGGAAGCCCGGTCAGCACTGCGAGCGTGTCGGGGAGGAGGCCCGTCCGGCTGTCCGGATGTCCAGCGACCGCGGCGAGCACGAGCGTCTCGATACTTTCCGAGTCGTTCGACATGATGAGGCTGAGTACGTCCTCCGTGGGGATGCCACCGGTGAACCAATTCGCCATGGCCGGGGCGAGTCGCTCGGCCAAGATCTCCGGGTCGGGGGCGAGGCTGGGAAATCGCGCAAGCGCCTCGCGAAGCGCCAAGCTCAGATTGCGGGTAGTCTGTGCGGGATCCTTGGGGCACATGGAGCCTCCGCCAGAAAGCGGGAGGTGGGAGAGGGGTAGCTCTAAGGTTTGGCAAACCCGCTGGCGCGTCAAGACGCCTGCGACGCAGGAGGCCCGAACCGGCACCGGCGATTGGCGCCGCGGCCCGTCAGAGAACGGTAACCGTCCGACCTACGCCCGTTTATGCGATACGGGTGCAATAGTTGTCGTCTGCCCGGCGCCACTGCAACATTTCATCTTCCTCGTACCCTTGCAGTTAGCGGGCAGGCCGGAGCCGCGACTCACCTCGACTCGGGCGGAACGACGGCGCGGAATCTGCATAGTTCTCTTCAACTCGCTGAGCATCAGCAGGCGTCCAATTCTTCACCGGCATGCGATTCTCTCGACATCCGGTACCGATGCCGATACTGCGCTCACAGCCGTTCGTTCGCCGACACCTTTCCCCCGGGTGAGACCATGGCCAAGTCGGAAAATCCGGATCACTACGAGGTCCTGCAGGTATCACCTCGGGCCGATAACGAGACGATCCAACGGATTTTCCGGCACCTGGCCAAACGCTTTCACCCGGACAATACGGAGAGCGGCGACCCCGATCGCTTCAAGGTGGTGATGGAGGCGTTCCGGGTGCTCTCTCACCCAAATCTGCGGGCCAAGTACGACGCGCAGTACGAGCAGATCCGCGAATCACACTGGCGGATCTTCGATCAGGAGACCTCCGTCAGCGATGTCGCCGCGGATCGCCGGATCCGGGTGGCGGCCCTCTCCCTTCTTTACGCCGCCCGCCGTAACGACCCCGACCGCCCGGGCATCGGCGTGGTGGAGCTCGAGCGCATCCTGGGGTGCCCGGAGCAGCACATGAAGTTCCACCTCTGGTACCTCAGGGAGAATGGCTGGATTCAGCGCACCGAGAGCGGGGCGTTCGCCATCACCGCCATCGGGGTGGATCGGGTGCTCGAACTCGGCGGGCCCGCGAAGAACGGCGTGCCGTTGCTTGAGGCGGGAGACGAGCCCGTAGTCGCAGCGTACCGGAACGGGTCAGGCTGATACACCGTCTCCTCGGGAGACTCCATCGTGCCGACTCACGACCAACGGCGAATGCGTCCGGTTCCAGCGGGTCGTGCAGGTGACGGGAGAGGAGCTCAGGCGAAACAGGGGGCGTATCGTGATCCGATAATACCCGCGAGTGCCTGCGGCCCCTGCCTTCGCTCATTTTTCGTACAGTGTATCGCCCGACGACACTTGACAGCCGCCCGTTTGATTCGCATTGTGTGCCCGTCGCGAGCACCTGAAAACGAGATCGCGCCACCTCGGCGTCCGTTCCATCGCGATCGATCGGCTCTCGTCGCAGCTGCCCCCTCCAGCACTCATCGTTCTTCGTAAACACGCCTGACAGGCCGGGGGTTTTGGTCCTGTCGTGGCGCGCGACTCTCGTACTTCGGAGCCCCCTGAGCCGGAGGCACGACCGTGCAACCCTATTCTCTTAGTGTGGGGTCTCTATGCCGCGGATACTCCTCGTTCTTCTCGCGCTCGGCGTCATCGGCTGCTCCGATGACACCAGCGTCATGGCGCCCGATCGCCCTGCGCTCGCATCGACCGACACGCTCTCCACGTCCACCCTGGAACTCTCGCTCGGCAGCCGGGGCCTCAGCGCCCGCACCGCCCTCTCCGGCGGCGCGACCACTGTCTTCGACGCCACGTCGGACGCCTTCTCGCTCCCCGCACCCAACCTGCAGGCGCTGAGCCTGGCGCGCCACGAAACCGGCGACGCCGAGTTCGAGATCGAATTCGTCCCCGCGCCGGCGGCGGCGAATGCCGGGCTGGGCCCGGTGTTCGACAACGTGTCCTGCGAGGCCTGCCACGAAGGGGATGGACGGGGCCGTCCGCCGGCCACTGGCGAGCCGTTCAGCTCGCTCCTCTTCCGTGCGAGCGTGGCGGGAAGCGGCCCCAACAACGCGCCTTTGGTGGTGACCGGCTTCGGAACTCAGCTCCAGCTCAAGGCAGTGCCGGATTTCACCCCGGAGGCCTATGCTGGTGTGTCGTATGCCGACTCTACGGGCAGCTTCACGGACGGTACCGCATACCACCTCCAGGTGCCGCACTACACGGTCTACGGCGGCTATACGACGCTCCCGGCTGGAGTGTTGCTGTCCCCGCGAGTCGCTCCCTTCGTGTTCGGCCTCGGCCTGCTCGAGGCCGTGCCCGAGGCGGACGTGCTCGCGCTGGCCAGCAAGAAGGACCACAAGTTCAAGGTGTCGGGACGGCCGAACTATGTCTGGGACCAGGTCCTGCAGCGCACGGTGCTGGGGCGGTTCGGCTGGAAGGCGAACGCGCCGAACCTGGTGCAGCAGACCGCCGGCGCGTACAACGGTGACATGGGGATCACCTCGCCACTCTTCAGTGCGGAGTCCTGTGAAGGGGAGTACGAAGGGTGCGGGCCACACCCGCCGGAAGTCGGCGAGCAGACCGTGCAGGATGTCGCGTTCTACACCCGCACCCTGGGGGTGCCTGCCCGACGCAACCTCGACGATCCGCAGACCCGACAGGGCGAGGGCTTGTTCTACGCCGCCGGATGCGACGACTGCCACGCGCCGACGCTGCGCACCGGCGTGCTTCCGGGCATTCCGGAGGTCTCCAACCAGGTGATCCATCCCTACACCGACCTCCTGCTCCACGACATGGGCCCGGCCCTGGCGGATCAGCGGCCGGACTTCCTGGCCTCGGGGAGCGAGTGGCGAACACCGCCGCTCTGGGGTATCGGACTGGTGGAAACGGTGAACGAGCACACCAACTTCGTGCACGACGGGCGGGCGCGCTCGCTGCTCGAGGCGGTGCTCTGGCATGGGGGAGAAGCAGCGGCGGCGCGGGATCGAGTGCGCGGCATGTCGGCCAAGCAGCGGGCGGCGCTGGTGGCGTTCCTCGCCTCGCTCTGAGCGACCTCGAGGCGCGGATCTCTACCGAGGCGGTCCGGGCCGCGGGGCCGTCGCCTCGAGCCAGAAGCGGGCCAGAAGCGAGGGCAGCGCGCCGCCCCAGACGCGCCAATCATGTCCGCCGGGGACCTCGTGGTACTCGTACCGTGCGCCATAGGCGCGCAACGAATCGGTGAGCGCCCGGTTGCGGGGAAGAAAGGTGGAGAACGGGTCCCCGGTGCCGATGAGAAAGATAGAGATAGGGTAGCGCCGGAGCCGGCGTCCGGCGGAAGAGGACGAACGGATCGTGGGCTCGGCGGTGCGGATTGGGCTCGGGTCCGAACGCGGAGTCGATCGCGGGCAGCAGGCCCGCGCCGAGCGTGTCCTCCCGCTCGAGTGGGGACGGAACCGAGAGGGCACCGCTGAGCTTGGCGCCGGGGAGGACGACGATGATCGGGTAGCGCCGGAGGTCGCGGGTGAGGTCGGTCAGACGCAGCCAGTCGGTCTCGTCGCCGCCGTGGCCGTGCAGCAGCCACAACACCGGGTACCGGAACGTCGAGTCGTAGCCCCTCGGGCAGTACCACCTGGTACACCGCAGGGTGCCCGAGACTGGGTGCGACGATTCACATCCGCCGCTCCATCAGGTCGTCGCGCACGGCAAAACCATGCCGGACATACAGGCTCCGACTCCGCGGCGTGGGCCACAGGATCACCGCGTCGACCGCCATCGCCTCACATTCGCGCACGCACGCGGCCAGCAGCATCGAGCCGAGCCCGGCTCCACGGTGAGCGGGCTGCACGTAGAGACTGCTGATGTACCCATGGCGCTCGGGCTCCCCCACTGGATTGGGGAGCTTCTCGATGAGCTGGAGCCACGCACTGCCGACGATCCCTCCGGGTGCCTGGCCCACCCAGCAGCGCCAGCTCGCGTCCGGGCGGAGATGCTCCCGCATCCACCCGGTGCAGCGCTCGATAAACGCCGACTCCGGCTCCGCGGCCGGCTCGATGCCGGCCCGGAACTCGTAGCGCAGGCGAGCGAGCGCGGGGACATCGGGGAGCGCGGCAAGGCGGATGGCGATGGGAGCATCCAGGTTCATCGGCCAGAAGATAACCGTCGCCGTGGCGGGGTGGCGGAGAGTAGATTCGAGCGATGCGCCTCCTCCTGGTGGAAGACGATCCCGAGCTCGGGGCGGTGCTCGCTTCCGGTTTCGGCGAGCACGGACATCAGGTCGTCAGAGCCGCGAGCTACTCGGACGCCCGGACCCGGGTCCGACTGGGCAGCTTCGACGTGATCGTGCTCGACATCATGCTGCCCGGGGGAAGCGGCATCGACCTCTGTCGAGAGCTGCGAGCCGCCGGGGTCGCCACTCCGATTCTCATGCTGACCGCGCGCGATGCCCTGGACGACCGGGTCCTCGGTCTCGAGGTCGGGGCCGACGACTACCTCACCAAGCCCTTCGCGTTTCGTGAGCTGGTGGCGCGGGTCGGGGCGCTGGCCCGCCGCCGACCCACCCTGATCCCGAAAACCGTCCGGATGGCCGATCTCGAAGTCGACCTGACCGCCCGGCGGGTGCGCCGGGCTACTCGTCCCATCGAGCTGACCGCCAAGGAGTTCGCCCTGCTCGAGTTCTTCCTGCTCCATCCCGATCAGGTGGTCGACCGTGCCGCGATCACCGCACACGTCTGGGATGAAAACCACGACCCGTTCACCAACGTGCTGGAGGTCCTGGTGCGGCGACTCCGCGCCAAGATCGACGACGAGTTCGAGCCGAAGCTCATCCATACGCTGCGCGGCGCTGGCTACCGCTTCGGGCCCTGACCCCATGCGGCGCTCGTGACGCTCCAACCACTGGCCCGACTTCGTCTCCGCCTCACGGCGTGGTACGCGGCCACCTTCTGCGGCATCCTCGCCCTGCTCGGGGGCGGGCTCTTTGTCGTCATCCGGCACCAGCTCTCACGGCAGCTGGACGCCTCCCTGCTGGAGGCGACGGCGGAGCTGGTCCAAGCGGCCCGGATCCGGGAGATGGAAGCCCGCACCGTACAAGGCGGTGTGGTCGACGCGGTGGACGAGCTCCACATTCCCGACCGGGCCCTGTATCTGGTCGACGTGGACGGGCGACCGGTGAAGCCGGCCCGGGCGGGCCCGTGGATCGAAGATGCCGGACGCCGTGCCGGACAGCTGGGACGCCTCGACGAGGAGCACGCGACCTTTGGGGAGGAGACCCTGCGGCTGCATGCCGAACGCTTCCGGCTGTCCGGTGGCTCGCCGCTCGTCGCGATCGTGGTGGGGAACAACGTCGAGCTGCAGGATCGCTACGCGGCCCTCATCGCGGCGTTCGGCGGCGCGGGATTGGCCGCGCTCCTTCTGGTGGCGGCCGGGGGCTGGTTGCTGGTGCGGAAGTCGACCGCACCGGTCGAAGCCACGATCGAGCACATGCGGCGCTTCATGGCCGATGCCGCGCACGAGCTGCGCACGCCTCTGACCGTGCTTCGAAGCCGGGCGGAAGTGACCCTGCAGCAGCCCCGCGAGCCGGCGGCCTATGTCTCCGCGCTCAGCGGAATCGAATCGGAAGCCAGGCGGCTGGGACGGATCGTCGAAGATCTCCTGACGCTCGCGCGGGCGGACACGGGCGAGCGCCCGATCGAGCGGCGGCGGATCTACCTGGACGATCTGGCGCTCGATGCCATCCAGGCGGCCCAGGCCGTCGCCGAGACCCAGAGGATCACCCTCGAGGTCGAAGAGTTCGCCGAGGCCCTGGTCGAAGGCGACGCCGCGCTGCTGCGGCAACTGATCATGATCCTGATGGACAATGCCGTGAAGTTCACCGAACCGGGCGGGCGGGTCCGCGTTCGGGTCGGCGGCCCCGCGCACCGGCCGTTCTTGACCGTAGAGGACAACGGGATCGGAATCCCCGGCGACCAGTTACCGCACATTTTCGAGCGCTTCTACCGCGGTGATCCGGCCCGGACCCGCAGCCAGCCTACGCGGGCCGGCGAGGGAGCGGGACTCGGGCTCGCGATCGCCCGGTGGATCACCCGGGTACACGGCGCCGAGATCCAGGTGACCTCCGAGACCGGCCGGGGCACTCGCGTCGAGGTCCACTTCCCCGCCCCCGCCCCAGCCGCGCTGTAATCCTCCTGACAGCTTCGAGGCTTATGGTTGCTCACCGCAAGCACGACGAGCGCCCGTCCGCCCACAGACCCGCTCCGGACTCGAACGGAGGCAGTCATGACGCCACGCTTCCTCCTCCTCGTCTGCGCGGTCTGGCCGCTGCGCCTCGCCGCCCAGCGCCCGATCACGCTCGATGAGGCGATCCGGGAAGCGCGCGCGGCCAACGCGGAGCTGCCGGTGTCCGCGCTCGGTGTGGATGTGGCGCGATCGCTGGTGAGGGAGGCGCAGGCCAGCCGCCGGCCGCGCCTGTCGGTCGAGAGCTGGGCGAGCGCGGGCGCGCCCCTCGCATACACGACCTCGCAGGGCCAGGCGTTGCTCGTGGCCGGCGACACGCTGCTCGACGGCGGGCTCCGGCGCGCCAACATCGAGGCTGGGCGCCACCGCATCGAGGTGGCCGGTGCCGGGTTCCGGATCGCGGAGAAGGACCTCGACCTCGCGGTTCGCATGCGTTTCAGCGAGCTCCTGAAAGCCGAGCACGAGATCACCTTCCGCCGGCAGGGCATCGATCGCCTCACGAGCTATCTCTCCCAAATCGAGGGCCGGAAGGCGGCCGGCCAGCCGGTCGGGAGCGACGTCCTCACGGCCCGGGTGCGGCTGGGGACGGAGGAGGCCACGCTCGCCGATGCGGATCGCGCGCTGGACGAGGCGAGGCTCGAGCTCAACGATCTGATGGGGCGGGATCCAGCCGGGCCCTTGGCCCTCGCCCCCCTGCCGCTCCCCACCCCGCCCGAATCCCTGGCCGACACACCCTGGCTGACGACGCCCGAGGTGCGCCAGGCCGCGGCGAACCGCGCTGCGGCAGAGGCGAGCATCGGGGCGACCCGGGCAGAGCGCCGCCCCCTGTTGTCGGTCTCGGCGAACGTCGGAGTCCTGCCCCTGTTCGCCGACTCCAATGCAGGGACCGGCCTGAACAGCGGAAGCGGGTTCGGCGGCGCGGTCGTCCTGTCGCTCTCGTGGCCGATCTGGGATGGCGGCGTCTACCGCGCGCGCCTCGACCGCGCGCAGCTGGAGGCGCAGCAGGCGCGCAACTCCCAGATCGCCGTGCAGCGCCGGTCGCGCCTCGCCTGGCAGGTCGCCGCCGCTCAGCGGTGGCGGCTGTACCAGCAGGTGCAGGCGTGGGCCCGCAACGTCCCACTCGCGCGGGACGCGTATCTCCAGACTGAGAGCATGTACAACGGCGGCGCCGCCACGACGCTGGAGGTCCTGGACGCGTACGCGGCGTGGATCAACGCCAACGAGGCCTACGCCGATGCGTTACTGCGGTATCGGCTGGCCGAGGCCAACTCTCTCCGATGGGGTACCCCGTGAGGCGCTCGTATCCGACGACCTTTGCGCGCCGCGTGTGGACAGGCGCGGCCCTCGCCTCGGTGGCCGTGGCCGCCTGTTCAGGCCGGCAGACCGAGGCGGCGTCCCGCGCGCCCGTGACCGGCGATAGCGCCGCGGCGGCGACGCCGGTCCGGACGGCCGCTGTCAAGCGCGGCAATCTGGACGTGGTGGTGAGCGGGCCCGGCCGTACCGACGCGCTCGACGTGCATCAGGTCCGCGCGCCGTTCGCCGGCGCGCTGTCGTCGCTGGAGGTGGTGATCGGGGATCGCGTGGAGGGCGGACAGGTGATCGGCGCAGTCGTGGCGCAGGCCAGCCAGGCGGCGCTCACGGGGGCGGAAGCCATGCTGCGCTCGGCGGGAACGCCGGCTGAGCGCAGCGATGCCGAGCGCGCGCTCGAGCTCGCGAAGCAGAATCTCGTGCAGACGCCGCTGCACGCACCCCGAGCCGGTGTGGTCGTGTCGCGGGCGGCGAGCGAGGGCGATTTGCTGACCCAGGGCGACAGCATCGTGAGCATCGCCAGCGCGCGCTCGGTCGTCTTCGTGGCCCGAATCACCCAGAGCGACCTCGGCCGGATCCGCACGGGGCAGGCGGCGACCATCGATCTCCCGGCGCGATCCGCGCCCCTCCAGGGGGCGGTGCACGGACTCCTGCCGGCCGACACCAGCGCCATGAGCGTCCCGGTCCGCCTCGACATCGGCACCGCCGGAGCGCCGATCACAGTGGGGCTGTTCGGAACGGCGCACATCACCGTGGTCAGGCACACCGGCGTGCCCATCGTGCCGGCCGCGGCCATCCTGCGGGACGACGTGAGCGGAGTGGCCCGGGTGGCGGTCGTGACATCGGCGCACCGGGTGCACTGGGTCGGCGTGAGCACCGGCGTCCAGCAGGGGAATGACGTCGAGATCGTGACGCCGGCCCTCGCGCAGGGGCAGCGGGTGATCGTGTCGGGGCAGGTCGGGCTTCCCGAGGCGAGCAACGTGCGCGAGGCGGCGGCGCCATGACGCTCATCGGCCAGACCCGGCACCGGTCGGCCGCCATCTACCTGCTGCTCGCAATCCTGGTGGGCGCCGGTGTGTACCAGGTGGCCCAGCTGCCGTCCGCTATCTTTCCGTCGGTCACCTTTCCGCTGGTGAAGGTGATCGCCGATGCCGGCGAGGAGCCGGCGGCCCAGATGATGCCCACCGTCACCCGCGTCCTCGAAGAGGCGATCCTCCGGGTACCGGGGATCCTGGTCGTCCGCTCCACCACCTCCCGCGGCTCGACCGAGATCAGCGCCGCGTTCGCGTGGGGGACCGACATGAAGACGGCGCTCGACCGGGTCCAGGCCGAGACCCAGCGGGTGCGCCCCGACCTGCCCGCACAGACGCGGATCGAGGTCGAATGGATGAACACCGCCATCTTCCCGATCCAGGGCTACGCCCTCACTTCGGCCACCGCGACCCAAGCCGAGCTGCGGGATCTCGCGCAATACACCCTCAAGCCGGCGTTGATCCGGATCCCGGGGGTGGCACAGGTGCAGATTCAGGGCGGACGCCAGCGGGAGTTCCAGGTGCGGCTCGACCCCGCAGCGCTCGCCGGCCGCCGGCTCGCCCCGTCCGACATCGTCCAGGCGATCGCCGCGAGCAACGAGGTGATCTCCAGCGGCCTCACCGAGCGCAACCACGAGCTCTACCTCACACTCGTGACGGGTCGCGTCAGCGGCATCGATTCACTTTCGAGGATCGCCGTCGCCGTCCCCGGCGGGCCGCCGGCCACGCTCGCCGATCTCGGTCAGGTGACCGTGGCCGACGCGGTGTCCTACGTGCGGACCACGGCCGGCGGGCAGACCGCGGTCCTCGTCAACATCGTTCGGCAGCCGTCGGCCAATACGATCGCCATCGCCGATGGCGTGCGCCGCCTCTTCCACGATCAGCCGGCGCTGCTGCCGGCCGGCGTCCACTGGGGCAATTTCTACGATCAGGCCCGGTTCGTGGCCGATTCGGTGAACGGCGCCCGCGACGCGATCGTCATCGGCGTCGTGCTCGCCGGGGTCGTCCTGCTGCTGTTCCTGCGCAACCTGCGCTTCACGCTGATCGCCGTGGCGGCGATTCCGGCGACCGTCGCCATCGTGGGACTCGCGCTGGGAGCGGCGGGGCAGACAATCAACCTGATGACGCTGGCCGGTGTGGCCGCGGCGCTCGGGCTCATCGCCGACGACGCCATTGTGGTCATCGAGAACATCGAGAGCCACCATGCGCGGAGGACGTCGCACGACCCGACCGCGAGCGGGGCCGCCGAGCTCCGCCCGGCGCTGATCGGCTCGAGCCTCTCGACCATCGTGATCCTGCTGCCGTTCGCGCTCCTCTCCGGCGTAGTGGGCGCCTTCTTCAAGCCGCTGGCGCTCACGATGGCCCTGGCGCTCCTGGTCTCACTCGGGGTCGCGTTGTTCGTGGTGCCGGTGTCGGTGAGCCTGTTGGAGCGCCCCAAGCGGGCCAAGGCATCTGCCGGGTCGCGCGACGCGCCCCGGTCGGAGCGGTGGGGGCGTGCGTACGGCTGGGTCGTCGACCGCTTCGTGCGGCGAGGGTTCATTTCGATCTTCATCACGCTGCTGCTGCTCGGGACGGCCTTCGTCCTCTACGGCCGTATCGGCTCCGACTTCCTCCCGAGCATGGACGAGGGCTCGATCATCCTCGACTACTGGACGCCGCCGGGAACGTCGCTCACCGACACGGACGTCATGCTGCGGGAGGCTGAGCGTATCATCACGTCCACCCCGGACGTCCAGAGTTACTCACGGCGGACCGGCGCCCAGCTTGGCTTTTTCATCACCGAGCCAAACCGCGGCGACTACGTCATCAAGCTGAAGCCCAGGAAGCAGCGGCGCAGTGTCGACGCCATCATTGACGAGCTGCGCGGCCGGATCCAGGCGGTCGAGCCTGCCGTCCACACCGATTTCGGCCAGCTGCTCGAAGACAACATCGGCGATCTGACCGGCGGAGCCCCCCAGCCGATCGACGTCAAGATCTTCGGCAGTGACCCCACGCTCCTGGCGCAGAAGGCGGAGCAGGCGGCGCGCATCCTGGCGCAGGTGCCCGGGGTGGAAGACGTCTTCGACGGGATCGTGATCGCCGGGCCCGCACTCCAGGTGCGGGTGGACGCCGCCGCCGCGGCCCGCTTCGGGCTCACGACCCAGACCCTCGCCGAGGCCGTCGAACCGGCGATCACCGGAACGGTCGCGGGCCAGATCCGCATCGGAGACAGGGTGTACGACCTCCGGGTGCTCACCCCGGGCGAGGGCCGGCTCGAGGCGTTGAAGATCCGGGTGCCGACCGGCGCGCTCGTGCCGCTCGCGGCGGTGGCCACGGTGTCGACCGGCGCTCCGGAAGCCGAGATCAACCGGGAAAACCTCAAGACGTTCGTGGGCGTCACCGCCCGCCTCTCGGGGCGGGATCTTGGGAGTGTCATGGCGGACATCCGCGGGCGCATCGCCCGCGATCTGCCGCTGGGCGCCGGCATGTCGGTCGAGTACGGCGGACTGTACCAGCAGCAGCTGCAATCCTTTCGCGGACTGCTATACGTGCTGCTCGCCGGTCTCGTGCTGGTGTCGGTGGTGGTGCTCTTCGAGTTCGCCGACTGGCGCGCGCCACTGGTGACGTCGATCTGCGCCGTCGCGGTCCTCGCCGGCGTGCTCGGGGCGTTGCTCCTCACCGGACAAACGCTCAATATCTCCAGCTACGTCGGTGCGATCATGATGGTCGGGATCGTGGGGGAGAACGCCATCTTCGTGATTCACGAGGCGCAGCTCGGACTTCGGGCGGGGCTGAGCTCGGTCGACGCCTGGGCCCGGTCAGCTCGCCGCCGGCTCCGGCCCGTCGCCATGACCGTCCTGGCGACCACCTTCGCGCTGGGCCCGCTGGCGCTGGCCCTCGGCCAGGGGTCGCAGCTCATGCAGCCGCTGGCGATCGCGGTGATCGGCGGTTTCGTGCTGTCGGGCCCCCTCGTGTTGCTGGTGCTTCCGGGACTCTATCGCCTGCTGGATCCGCGCGGGATGCTGGGAACGACCGCCGGCGCTTCCGGCCCAGGGTAAACCTCTCACGCGGACGAGTCAGGATGACGCCCATGCCATTGATCGCCCGGTGTGCCTGCCGCTGGTGACCATGCTCGCACCGCTCGCCGCGCAGTCGGCCGGGGGGTCCGGCTACCACGTGGCTCGTCAGATCGAGCTCGGCGGAGACGGGCGATGGGATTACATCGTCTTCGATACCGCGGCCCACCGCCTGTTCATTGCGCGGCAGACGCGCGTCATGGTGGTCGATCCGGAGAGCGGCAGGTTGCTCGGCGAGATCCCCGGCCTGGACGGCGCGCACGGCATCGCGCTGGTGAACGAAACGGGGCACGGCTTCGCTACTTCGGGCCGCGACCGCAGCGTGACGATGTTCGACCTCGAGACGCTACGGGTACTTGGGCGGACCAAGGCGGCGGAGGACGCAGATGCCGTCCTCTACGATCCTGTCTCGAAACGCGTACTCACGTTCAACGGCGACGCCGGGTCCTCGACGGTGGTCGACCCGGTCTCGGGAAAGGCGATCGGCTCGATCGCGCTCGGCGGCAAGCCCGAGTTCGGCGTCAGCGCCGGCGACGGCAAGGTGTACGTCAACCTCGAGGACAAGGCGAGAGTCGCGGAGATCGATGCGGTCGGGATGCGAGTGACCCGTTCATGGTCCATCGCGCCCTGCGCGGAACCCACGGGCCTCGCCATCGACCGGGTGCATCACCGCCTGTTCAGCGCCTGCCGCAACCGGCTCATGGCGATCTCCGATGCGACCGCCGGCAGCACGATTGCAACCGTGCCGATCGGTGAGGGGGTGGGTGGCGCCGCGTTCGATCCCGCCACACAGTTGGCCTTCGCGTCCAACGGCGACGGCAGCATTACGGTGGTCCACGAAGACGGCCCGGCCACGTTCCGCGTGGTCGCCACCGTTCCCACCCGGCGAGGCGCGCGCACGATGGCGCTCGAGGAGCGAAGCCACCGGCTCTTCACGGTGACCGCGGATTTCGGGCCTACCCTCGCGGCCACGGCGGAGCAGCCTCATCCCCGACCGAGTCTGCTACCCGGCAGCTTCGGGCTGCTCGTGCTGGCCCGGTAACTCAAACCGCCGTCCGAGAGAGTGCGACCCGGATGTGGGGCTCCCCGTCGGCCCCGAGGCTGAGGAGGTAGTGAGAACGCTCCGTGGACTGCTCCTTGCCGGCGGCGTCGAACGCCGGCCACCGCACATCCACGGCGCTGAGCCTTTCACTCAGTCGGTCCACCCGCTCCAGCTCGGCTCGGGTCGAGGCCAGTCCGCGTGAGCGGTACCATTCCACTGCACCGGCGAAGAAGCGCTCGATCAAGGATCTCTTCGGGCGCGTCCGCCCCGCGGGGGCGGTGCCTCTGCACCTGGTCTCCTATTCCTTCCCCAGCGGAGACGCGACGGCCTCGACGGCCGTGCTCGTCACCATCGCCTATATCCTGGCCCGCGAGGGGCTTCTCTCTCACCGCGTCGCGCTGCTCCTCGGGTTTCTCGGTCCGCTGCTCGTCGGGCTCAGCCGGATCTACCTGGACGTGCACTGGACGACCGACGTGCTGGGGGGGTGGGGGCTCGGGCTGGTGGTCGCGGCGCTGAGCGCGGCGGCCTACGAGCACCTGCGTGCCCGGATTGCCCGGGTTGGCGTCTAGCGCCCGCGACGGCTCGAGGGCCCTGCGGCCGATTCAGCTCGTTCCGGTCGTTCCCGCCCGCCGCTTCGCCTCTTCGCGGAGCTTCTGGCTGGCATAGATCGCCACCTCGACCCGGCGATTCTGCCCGCGGCCGAGAGCGGTGGCGTTGCTGGTGACCGGTTCCTCCTCGCCCAGTCCGCCGGTGCCGATCCGCGACCGCTGGACCCCCTGCGACACCAGGTACTCCGCCGCTGCGTCTGCCCGCCGGACCGAGAGCCGTTTGTTGTACTCGGCCGTGCCCACGCTGTCGGTATGGCCGAGGATCAGCAGGTCGGAGCCGGGATACTTCTCCAGGCTCTGGGCCAGAGCCCGGAGATTGGTCCGGGCCGTGGGCTTGACGATGTCCGAATCGAAGTCGTAGAGCAGGCCGGACTCGAAGGTGACCTCGATGCCCTCGCCCACCCGCTCCACGGTGGCGCCGGGGATGTTCTGTTTCAGCTCGTGAGCCTGCCGGTCCATCTGGTCGCCGATGATGGCTCCGGCCGCGCCGCCGACGGCAGCCCCGATGATGGCGCCCTTGGCGGTGGAGCCTGACACCTTCCCGATCACGCCGCCGATCACGGCCCCGCCGGCCGCGCCGATCACCAGGCCCCGCTGGGCATTGCGGGCGCAGCCGCTGAGGGCGGTGAGCCCAGCGAGGGTGAGGACGAGGATACTACGGCGGATGGGGAGCACGGCGCACCTCAGAGGGGTTGGGGTTACGGGACGACTCCAGCAAGCGTCAGCAGCCCGGCTCCGATCAGCGCCACCGACCAGATGAGATCCATGTTGATCCAGCCCCGGTGGAGCAGGTCGACTCCCACGGTCTCATAGACGAGGGCGGCCACCGCCGTCATTACCCCGAACAGCGCGAGGGTGTGCACGCCAAGGGCGGCCCCCGCCGTCCCGAGTGGAAGCGTCACCGAGCTGCCGTCAGGCGATGCCCCGAGCCCCGGGTGCGTGGTGCCCGGCAGCCGGAGCAGCACCGGCACCAGCATGAGCCCTGCGCCGTGGGCGCTGGACATGAGAAAGGACCACAGGACGAGATCGCGCATCCCGACCCGCATTCCCACCCATCGGGGGTGCCGGCCCCCGCGCCAGACCCGACGGGCGCCGAACGCCATCAACGCCGCTCCTCCGCCCCATCGAATCGCGCCGAGCGGGATGACGAGGCGAGCACCCGCCACCGCCGCGATCACGATCACCACCGAAAGGGCATGGCCCAGCGCGATCGGGGGGAGGGCCTTGAACACCGCGGCGCGCCGCCGCTCCTGAAGCCCCAGCGCGACCGCGAAGAGCCATCCCATCGCCGGATTGAGACCGTGGAAGGCCCCCAACCCCGCGAGCGCGAGCCAGAACCATCCCGCGCCCGCCGGCACCGCCGAGGCAGCGGTCAGGGATAGCAGTAGGAGTCCGACGACGCGTCTCCGCCTTGCAGCCGGACTTGGTGGGGCCGCTCACCCTCGAACTCCAGGAAGAAATCGGGATTCGGCGTGATGCCCCCCTTGGGGTCGGCGTCGAGCTGCACCATCCAGCCCTTGATCCCCTCGGGGTAAAATTGCGCGTCCCAGGGAGCGTAGAGGGAATTGGTGAAGTAGACCCGGCGGCCGTCCCGGCTGATCTCCACCATCTGGGGCCCGCCGTTCAGGGGCTTGCCCGTCTTGGGGTGCGGGGTCCGTCGGACGATGCCGCCGAGGTGCACGGAGCCGGTGAGCTTGGGCTTGAAGGGATCCGACACGTCGTACTGCCGCATCTCGCCGGTACCCCAGCACGAGACGTACAGGAACCGGTCGTCGACCGAGAGATCGATGTCACTCACCAGTGGCGGCACCGCCTTGAACGGCTTGAGCGCGGGGGGCAGCTCGCTCTCCTCCGCCGGCTCGGCCGGGATCTCGATGATCTTGGTCAGCTCCCACTTCCCGTTCCCGCCGGCGCGGTGCCAGGCCCAGATCGAGCTCGAGAGATCCTTGAGACTGATGACCACGCCGACGAAGCCGTAGGTCTTGGTGGGATCGTGGGCCGGCCGGAGCTCGAGGACCATCTGGTCGTCCTCGCCGACCGGAAGCGCCTGGAGATGGCGACGGCGCCGGAGGTCCCAGACGTGCACGTTCCGGCCGTATTTCTTGGCCATGAGCGCCTCGGGAACGAGCCCGTTTTCCACCAGCTTCGGGGTTCCCCACTCGCTGGACACCAGCACGTCGTGACCCAGGTGCCAGAAGAAGTCATAGGCCAGGTACTGCGGACCGCGATCCAGCTCCCACCGGCCCTTCACCGCAAAGCTGTCATGGTCGAGAATGAAGATGCCGCCGGGGCCGTCGCCCTTTTCGTCGCCCAGGGCGCTCATATAGATGCCTTCAGGGCCGCAGTGCACCGTATGCGGGCGGGAGTAACCCGTCTTCGCCATGAGCTCTTTCGGCTCGATGGTCTTCACCAGGCGCGGCTTTCGCGGATCGGGCTTGGTGTCGAAGATATGAATCCTCGAGGACCGGAGCCCCGGCACGATCAGGTACCGCCGCTCGATGTGCGGGTGCGGTGCGTAAGGACAGAGCGCCGAGCTGCAGGCGTTCCAGCCGAAGTGGTGGAGCTCGTCACCGACGTTGGGCATCTCCACTCGACCGACGACCTGGGCGTAACTGGGCGATGCCCGGTCCACGTCCACCACGACCAGAGCGTCGGGCCGCTTGCCTTCGGGGTTGATGGTCACGACGTACGCCAGCTTCTCTGCGGGGGCCTGGGCGGCCAGGCGCGGCGAGGGGTAGAACGTGGGGTCGGGAAACATGGTCGGGGGGTTGGTGACCATGGGAGGCTCCGAAGTCGGTTTGGTCTATATATAGCCATTAGCCGCTGTGCGGGGGAAGCCACGGAGCGGGTTTCGACCTCGAAGCTCATGGGTCTTCCTGCACTGATGGAGGTGAAAGCGATCCACGCGTCGGGCACGCTCGCACCGAGATTGGGCCGCCTCAGACGAGGCCCGCCAATGCCCGAGATCGCCAGATTCTTCGGACTGATCATCCGCATGTACTTTGACGATCACGACCCGCCGCACTTTCATGCCACCTACGCGGGGTACGAGGGCCGGGTCCGCATCGCGCCGGCCGGCATGATGGATGGCAACCTGCCAGCTCGGCCCTTGGCGCTCGCGGTAGAATGGGCTACTCTGCATGAGGCCGAGTTGCTCGAAAACTGGCGTCTCGCGCGCCTGGGCAAGCCGCTCGCTTCGATCGCACCGCTGGAGTGAAGGATGCATCCTCGCGTGAAGGGAGTCGAAGTGCTTCCTCCCTACGGTCTCAGGCTCACGTTTCGTGATGGTTCCAGCGGAACCGTGGACGGCAGCTCCTGGCTGCGCGGGCCGGACGACGGGGTCTTCGCGCCTCTCCGTGATCCCGCCTTTTTTGCCCAGGTTTATGTCGATCATGACGCTGGGACGATCGCCTGGCCCAACGGGGCCGACGTGGATCCGGATACACTGTATGAGAAGGCGCATCGGCCGGCCGCGACCTGATCCCACCCCTGCACGTCCCAACCGGTGACAGGCTTCTACCCCGGGTGGGCGGTTCGCACCGGAGAGCTCGAATGCGACGCGTGGCGGGGCGAGACGAATGTGAGCGGGTGACTCCGGCGGGCTCTTCGCCGGCCAGCGCTATTCCACCGGCACGCGTCCCGCCGGCGCACTCCCCGCGCTCAGCGTCCGCGCCGTCTCCACCATCCCGATGAACTCCCCCCGATACCCCTGCTCATCCTCCCCGCGCGCACCCCGCGCCAGCGAGAGCACCTGCTCGTAGCTGGCCTGCCCGCGGTGCTCAGACTCCCGGAGCAGCATCGCGAACTCCACCACCGCCGACGCGAACCGCATGTCCTCCGATGCCGCGCCCGTCCGGTCGTTGACCGGCTGCTCCACCAGCTTGCTCGTCGAGCCCTTCGGGTCCTTGTACCGGAGCCGCACCGTCAGCAGTTCGCCGCTGTGCCGCGCGCCCGGCCGAAGCGAGACCTGCTGGTAGGTGAGGCTGTCCTCGTCCAGCGCCACCGGCCGCGTCCCCACCGGCACCACCTCGTACAGCGCCGTCACCGAATGCCCCGACCCCATCTCGCCGGCGTCCTTCTTGTCGTCCTTGAAGTCCTCCTTCGCGAGCAGCCGGTTCTCGTAGCCCAGCAGCCGGTACGACTGCACCCGGGCCGGGTTGAACTCCACCTGGATCTTCACGTCCTTGGCCACGGTGAAGAGCGTGCCGCCGAACTCCTGCACGAACACCTTCTGCGCCTCGCGGAAGCTGTCGATGTAGGCGTAGTGGCCGTTTCCCTTGTCGGCCATCTGCTCCATCTTCGAGTCCTTGAGGTTGCCGGTGCCGAAGCCGAGCACCGTCAGGAAGGTGCCTTCCTCGCGCCGCTGCTCGATCAAGCGTACCATCTCCGCGTCGCTGCTCACCCCGATGTTGAAGTCGCCGTCGGTGGCCAGGATGACGCGGTTGTTGCCCTCCCGGTCGAAGTGCTCGCGCGCCACGTCATAGGCCAGCCGGATCCCCGCCCCGCCGGCCGTCGAGCCGCCGGCCTGGAGCTGGTCGATCGCCCCGAGGATCGTGGCCTTGTCCGACCCGCTGGTGGGCGGCAGCACCAGGCCGGCCGCGCCGGCGTACACCACGATGGCCACGTGGTCCTCCGGCCGAAGCTCGTGGACCAGTGTCCGGAACGCCTGCTGCACCAGCGGCAGCTTGTCGGGCGACTCCATCGAGCCGGAGACGTCGATCAGGAAGACCAGATTGCTCGGCGGCAGGTCGCGCGTCGGCACCCGTCGCGCCTGGAGCCCGATGCGGACCAGACGGTGGTCCGCGGCCCACGGGCAGGTCGCCACCTCGGTCGAGACCGCGAACGGGTGCTCGCCGCTCCGGTCGGCATACCGGTAGGGGAAGTAGTTGACCAGCTCCTCCAGCCGTACCGCGTCCTTGGGCGGCAGCGTGCCCTGGCTCAGGAACCGGCGCACGTTGCTGTAGGAGGCGGCGTCGACGTCGATGGAGAAGGTCGAGAGCGGGTTCGAGGCCGCTCCGAGGAAGCGGTTCTCGTTCACTACGTTGTAGGCCTCCGTGTTGAACGACTCGGCCGGGCGGCCCCAGGCGCCGGCCGTCGGGACGGCCCCGACACTCCGGAGGGCGGCGGCGTCCCCGCGAGTCACCTGGTCCATGCTCTTGAGCGCTTCGTTCCCCGTTGCGGCCTGGCGCCGGGCCTCCCTCTCCTCGGCGACCAGTTTCGGCTTCCCGCCTGCTGCGAGGGTGAAGTTGAGTGTCAGCGTTCCGCCTGCCCGGACCGTCCCGCCACTCTCCGCCGGTGCGTAGCCGGCACGCGTGGCCCGGACGGTGACCGGGCCGGCCGGCACCGCGGGAATCAGGTAGGCGCCCGCGGTGTCGGTGAGCGCCGAGAGCGCAGTTCCGACTACCAGCACCTCGGCGTGAACCAGCGCGCCGCGGCCGTCGCGCACGTATCCGGTGATTCGCCCGCTGGACGGGGCCGTCCGGACCGGGGCGGCGCCCGTGGCGGCCAGCGTCAGACACAGAACGGCGACCAGGCCCGGTGTCCGCCGGGCGAGCGACCAGCGTGCGGCTCGCATCGAATCCTCCAACACTGTGGGTTGTGGCGTGAGACGGCGGCGACCTCGGCCGCGGGACGTAGGCAGGAGATGCGCGAGCCCCCGAACATGCACACGGCTCGGCCGCCGCCTCCGCACCACCGCCCGTTCACCCGACAGCCGGGCGCGCCCGTCCCTGCAGCTCGGCGGTGGTGCCTGACGCTTCGGGCGCGGCGCGTACCAGGGCTCCCGTCGCCACCCGCAGTCGTCTCACGGCGTCTGCGCGGCGGCTTACGGCCCAGCCGCCCCGCCTTACGCTCGCGACGCCTCGGCTTCCAGTCGCGGCGTCCGGCCTCGCGCTCGGCCTACCCCATGTCACACCTGGGGTGCCCCGTCTCACCCCTGCACCGCCGCGGCTCACGCCCGATCGGTCGCGGCTCACGCCGAGCTCGAACCGGCAGCACCAGAGTCGGCACCGGCGCACGCCCGCTCCGATTCGCCTCACGCTCGATTGCCTGCGTCCCCTTGGGAGCGGTCGTGTCCAGCACGAGGGACAGTCGGACCACGTCGTGACGAAGGAAGAGCCGCGCTGCGCCGAGCAGCGGCGAGTGCCACATCTGGCGAGCTCCAGGCGGGCAATGGATGCTGCCCAGGCTCACCGGCGCCGCTCTCGACCGGGCTGATCGCCAAGTGCATCTTTGATGCGACCTAGATCGTGGCTTCCGCTCCGCAACGTCATTCTGGCAGCCATCGAGCACTTTCGAGTGTGCAGGTGCGCGCGGCGCGGAGTGTTAGGGCAGGTCGAGGGATACGCTGAAGTCTGACACGGGTCGATTAGGCCGCGGTGCTCGCGGTTAGGCGTCCTCCACCCCTCACCTAAGCGGGGACCTCTTGGGTATGGGTTCATCCAGGTTGTCGGGCACTGGGCACCTCCCTCGTGAAGCAACTCTCCTCGTCGACTCGCGCGTGCGGTCGGTTCTTTGGCGCGATCTCGTGCCGTTGCAACTCGGTGAACGCCTCCGCGAGCTGATGCTCCCGCTGCCCTGGCTCCTCCTCGCGCTCCTAGCTGCAGCGCGCGGCCTTCAGCCGCTGGCGCTGATCTGCTTCTTCTACTTCTTCCTGACCGGCCTTCGCTTGGTGCACGATGTCTTTCACGGCAATGTCGGGTTGCCGCGGCGAGTGAACGACGGTGTACTCGGGCTCCTGAGCGTCCTAATGCTCGGGTCAATGCATGCGGTGCGGCTCACGCATCTTCAACATCACCGAGATTGCCTGGGCGCGGGAGACACCGAGGGGGCAACGGCGCGGCGCAGGCGGCGCCTTGCTTCACGGAGTGATTTTCCCCTTCCAGTTGCACGCCGCGGCCTGGCGGCTGGCGACCGCCAGACAACGTCGCTGGATTGCTGGAGAGCTCGCGCTGAACGGGATCTGGATCGTCGGGGTCTTCTCCTGGGGGAGTTCGGCTCTCCGTTACCACGTTCTCGCTATGGCGGTGGGGCAGGCGCTGACCGGGTTTTCGCGGTCTGGACCGTCCACCACGATTGCGACCGCTGGGAGGAGATTGCACGGACCCTTCGTCATCGCCTCAAGAGCGCCGTAGCCTTCAACATGTTCTATCATCTCGAGCACCACCTATATCCGCGAGTCCCGACGTGTCATCTTCCGGCTCTCGCCCAGCGCCTCGACCGGGCGGCCCCCGGAATCGTTCGCAAGCCGGTCTACTGACGAGTCAGCGGACTGGACGCCTAACCCGCTAATGCAGCCGACAAACGCGGACGGCGCAAGGCTCCGTCCCCCGCCGCTCTCCGGTGGAGAGCTGCGGAACGTAAGCTCTCTCGAGTCGTTTGTAGCTGATTCGCATGTCGTTAGCAACTGTCTTGAAAGTCAAGCGTGGTGGGGGTCCCAGCGACGGTTCTGATGGAGCATCGCATTCAGGATCGTGAGCAGCTTCCGCATGCACGCGGTGGCGGCCACCTTGAAGGGTTTGCCCGCCGCACGCA
>JBBSHB010000004.1:0-50601 GCA_038253515.1 Gemmatimonadales bacterium
CCCGGCCGGCCCAACCTGGCTCTGGCGGATTTCGTCGCGCCGCGGGAGACCGGGGCGCCCGATTGGATGGGTGGCTTCGCGGTGACGACCGGTATCGGGCTCGATCGGCTGGTGGCCGACTTCGAGGCAGCGAACGACGACTACTCCGCCATCCTGGCGAAGGCCCTGGCGGACCGGCTGGCGGAGGCGTTCGCGGAACGGCTGCACGAGCGGGTGCGGAAGGAGTTCTGGGGATACGCGCGGGAGGAGTCGCTGGACAACAGCGCCCTGATCCATGAGAAGTACCAGGGTATCCGCCCGGCGCCCGGGTACCCGGCCTGCCCGGACCACACCGAGAAGCGCACGCTGTTCGACCTGCTGCAGGCCGAAGCGAACGCGGGGATCTCGCTCACCGAGAGCTTCGCCATGCTGCCGGCAGCCGCGGTCAGCGGGTACTACTTCTGGCACCCGCAGGCCCAGTACTTCGGCGTGGGAAAGATCGAGCGCGACCAGGTCGAGGACTACGCCCGCCGGAAGGGCATGGACGTGGCGACGGTGGAGCGCTGGCTGGCCCCGAACCTGAACTACGAGCGCTAGCGTGCCGACCCTGGGCGATCTGCTCGCTGACGGCCGGGTCCACGTGGTGGACGGGGCGATGGGGACCATGCTCTACGGGCGCGGGGTCTTCCTCAACGTCTGTTACGACGAGCTCAACCTCAAGCAGCCCGACCTGGTGCGCGAGATCCACCGGGAGTATGTCCGGGCCGGGGCCGAGCTGCTGGAGACCAATACCTTCGGCGCGAATCCGGTGAAGCTCGCCACCCACGGACTGGCGGCCGAGACCGAGCGAATCAACGCGGAGGCCGCCAGGCTGGCGCGCGAGGCGGCGGGGGGACGCGCCGCCGTCGCCGGAGCGATCGGGCCGCTGGGCGTGCGGATCGAGCCGTTCGGCGAGATGTCGGTTGCGGAAGCGCGGGAGGCGTTCGTCTCGCAGGTGCGCGGACTGCTGACCGGCGGCGTCGACGGGTTCATCCTCGAGACGTTCAGCGACGTGGCCGAGCTCGGCGCGGCGTTCCAGGCGGTCCGGAGCCTCTCCGACCTGCCGGTGATCGCGCAGATGACGGTCGGCACCGACGGAAAGACCCATTACGGCACCGATCCGGCGGTCTTCGGTCCGGAGCTCGCCGCGATGGGCGCGGACGTGGTCGGGGTCAACTGCTCCGTCGGCCCGCACGGCGTACTGGAGGCGGTGGAGAAGCTCGCCCGTGTGGTCACCCTGCCGCTCTCGGCCCAGCCCAACGCCGGATTGCCGCGCGAAGTCGCCGACCGGAAGATCTACATGGCCTCGCCGGAATACATGGCGAGCTACGCCCGCCGCATGGTCGAGGCCGGCGCCCGCCTGGTGGGTGGCTGCTGCGGCACGACCCCGGACCACATCCGGGCCATCGTCGGGTTCGTCCAGAGCGTGTCGCCCCGGCACGTGCACACCGTGAGCGCCACGCCCATCGCCGCGACTGCCGCCGACCCGATTCCCCTGGCGGAGCGGTCCCACATCGGCGCCAAGCTGGCCGAGGGGCGGTTCATCACGACGGTCGAGATCGTCCCGCCGAAGGGAGTGGACCCGGCGCCGATGTTCGCCCAGGTGCGGTTGCTCAAGGCGGCGGGGGTGGATGCCGTGAACGTGCCGGACGGGCCCCGCGCGCAGAGCCGGATGGGCGCGCTGCTCTCCGCCCTCATGATCCAGCGCGAGGTGGGGCTCGAGGCGGTGGTGCACTACGCCTGCCGGGACCGGAATCTGCTCGGCATGCTCTCGGATCTGCTCGGCGCGGCGGGAGCCGGCATCCGGAACCTGCTGATCATCACCGGTGATCCGCCCAAGATGGGGCCCTACCCGGAGGCGACGGCGGTCTTCGACATCGACAGCATCGGCCTGGCCAACCTGGTGTCTCGACTGAACCGGGGACTCGATCCGGGGGGGAACCCGATCGGCCAGCCGACGCGGTTCGTCATCGGGGTGGGGGTGAACCCGGCGGCGCCGGATCTCGACCGCGAGCTCAAGCGGTTCGCCTGGAAGGTCGAGGCGGGAGCCGAGTTCGCGGTGACTCAGCCGGTCTTCGATCTCGCTCAGTTGGACCGTTTCCTCGCGCGAGTCGAGAGCTTCCGGATCCCGATCGTGGCCGGCATCTGGCCGCTCATCTCGCTCCGCAACGCCGAATTCCTGGCCAACGAGGTCCCCGGCATCAGCGTGCCCGACAGCATCCTCGAGCGGATGCGACGTGCCAGCAGCAAGGGCAAGGAGGAGGCCCTGGCCGAAGGGGTGCAGATTTCCCAGGAGATGCTTGCGGCTGCCGCGGACAGGGTGCAGGGCGCCCAGGTCTCGGCGCCGCTCGGGCGGGTGGCGGTGGCGCTGGAGGTCCTGCAGGCGGCGCCGATTGAACCGGTGGCAAGCCAGGGGTATACTCCGCCGACCTGACCCACGCTTCCGGCCAATCTCGGAGCCATGTCTCTATGCAGGACCTCCGCACGGCTGCTCCGGCCCTCACCTCCCTCGCTGAAGAAGAGACCATGTTCCAGGACTCGGTCCGGGAGTTCGCCGAGACCGAGGTGAAGCCCCACGTGCAGGCGATGGACGAGGCGGCCCAGTTCCGGCCCGAGCTCATCCCCAGGTTCTTCGAGCTGGGTCTCATGGGCATCGAGGTGCCGGAGCAGTTCGGTGGCGCCGCTGGCGGGATCTTCATGTCGGTCCTCGCCATCGAGGAGCTGGCCCGGGTGGATGCCTCGGCCGCCATCTACGTGGACGTGCACAACACCCTGGTCAACAACGCGTTGCTGCGGTGGGGCACGCCGGAGCAGCAGGCCCGCTATTTCCCCCGGCTCACCAGCGAGCTGCTCGGCGCGTTCGCGCTGTCCGAGCCGGGCAGCGGGAGTGACGCCTTTGCGCTGGCCACGCGCGCCGAGCGGAAGGGCGACCGGTGGGAGCTCACCGGGCGCAAGTTCTGGATCACCAACGGCGCCGAGGCGGGGGCGTTCATCGTCTTCGCCAACACCGACCCGTCGAAGGGATACAAGGGCATCACCGCGTTCGTAGTCGAGCGAGGCTTCCCTGGATTCAGCGTCGGGAAAAAGGAGAACAAGCTCGGGATTCGGGCGTCGAGCACCACGGAGCTGATCCTGGAGCAGTGCGTCGTGCCGGAGGAGAACGTCCTGGGACCGGTCGGCCAAGGATACAAGATCGCGATCGAGACCCTGAACGAAGGGCGCATCGGCATCGGCGCCCAGATGATCGGGATCGCGCGTGGGGCGCTCGAAGCCGCGACCACCTATGTGAAGGAGCGCAGGCAGTTCGGCAAGGCGATCGCGGAGTTTCAAGGGGTCCAGTTCCAGCTGGCCCAGATGGCCACCGATCTCGAAGCCGCGCGGCTCATGGTCTACAATGCCGCGCGGCTCAAGGATGCCGGCCATCCGTTCGCTCAGCAATCGGCCATGGCGAAGCTGTTCAGCTCGCAGGTCGCCGACCGGACGACCTCCAACTGTCTGGAGCTTTTCGGAGGGTACGGCTATTCGAAGGAATACCCGGCGGAGAAGTACTACCGGGACGCCAAGATCGGGACGATCTACGAAGGGACCAGCAACATGCAGTTGCAGACCATCGCGAAGACCCTCCTCAAGTAGGCTCAGCGCCGACGAGGCGGCCGGGGCTCGGGTGGACGCGCCCGGGTCACGGTGTCGGGTGCCAGCGCCCGGTCGATTCCGTGCAACATCCCGTTTCGAGCCATGAGGTCGGGTTGTACGACCCGGGCATCATCCGCCCGCAGGCTCCCGCTGGCCGAGTCGCGGGTGAAGCGAACGATTCTCCCACTCTCCGCAGTGTGCTGCCCGCCGCTCAGAAGCTCGGTGGTGCGGAGACTCCCCGCGAACACATGGTCCGCCACCCAGCGATTCAGCAGGACCGAGTCGCTCTCGAGACGAGCGAGGACCGGCGGCTGCATCCGCCGGAGCGCAAGATCGTTGGGGGCAAGCAGCGTGTAGGATTTGGCGCCGGAGAGGCGCGGAGCCCAGCCGGAGCGCTCCACCAGGCGCAGGAACCTGCCGTACTGCCTGGTGAGCTCCGCCGACTGAAGCAGATCGGGGAACTCCGAGCGGGAGAGCCCGCCGCCCCGGCGGACATCCATCCGGGCCGTGAGGCTGGTATCGTCAGGCGGCGGCGGGCTCGGCTTGGGCGTGTCGCTCCGACGCGCCGCGGTGTCCGCTCGGGGGGCAGCGCCGGCCCGAGCCGTGGTATCCTTGCGCGCGCTCGAGTCACGGGCAGTGGAGTCGCGGCGGGTGGAGTCCCGCCGAGTCGAATCGGTCCGGGTCGAGTCGCGCCCGGTGGTGCTGTCGCGCGAGCCGGCATTGCCTGACCGGAGGCTGTCCACCGCCCGCGTGGTGTCGGTCGCCTGTTGAGCCCGGAGCGGGGACGCCGCCATCACGGACAGGAGCAGGAGCCAACGCCAACCGGGGGCGCGACGGCGCCCCCGGGCCCGATGCTTTGGTTGCATACCGTGCGCGCTCAGCGCGAGGTTGAATCGTGCTGCTGAGGCCGGTCGTACCCCGCCGTATCGCGCGCCATCGTGTCCACCGGCGCGGCCGCGCTCGAGTCCCCTACGCTCCGGCCCGTGGAATCCATCCTGCCACCCTGTCCCAGGGTCGTGTCCCGCTCGATGCGCGTGTAGTTGGTGGTGTCGTGAGTGGCCCCGGTTCCCTGACGCTGGAGGAGCGTGTCCACCGGAGTTTCCGGCTTGGGGGGTACGGTCGCCGTGTCCCGCTCCATGCCCCGATAGCCCGGAGGGTTCTGGATCGAGGCGGTATCCTGGGCCGTGGCGGTCCGGGTGTTGTCGACCCGCGCGGTGGTGCTGGAGCAGGCCAGGCCGACCGTCAGCAGGGTAAGAGCGGGGAACCGTACAGACGTGTGAGCTCGCATTTCGACCTCCTCAGATCGCGTTCGGACGCGCCGATAACAGGTTGGCTGAGGGGAACTCGGCAATGTGGACGGTATCCGGCCGGGGTGAGCGCTGCCGTGACCATTGTCACCCGTCGACCCCCCCGGGGGGCCCGAGAATTGCACGCTTGCTCCGTGGCCTGCAGCATTTGCCGCCGAGCCGCACGCGGCGGTTGATCCAGCGAGATAAACAAGTGGCGAGTATGACCTTAAGCCTTGACATCCCGGTGGGGCCAAAGGCATACATAGGGGATTATAGCAGAATCTCCGCAGCGTGCTCGCCACTGCAGCACCCGGACGCACCTCGTCATCACTACCTACGGTCGGGACCTCAGTGCGCTCTTCGCAGCCCCTTGCCCGTTTCGCCGTGGCTCTGGCCCTCGTGGGTTGCCTGCAGAGCCACGTCGTCCCTCTGCACGCCCAGACCGATGCCCAGTGGCTGGCCGACCGGATGTCCTCCTGGTACCAGCGGGCGCTGCGCACTTCCCCGGGCGAGTGGGGCATCGCGGTGGCCGATCAGTCGGGCCAGATGCTCTGGAGCGTGAAGCCGGATCAGCCGCTCATGCCGGCCTCTACCGTGAAGCTCTTTACCACCGGATTCGCCCGCAGCGTACTCGGCGGGGGCGCGCGCCGCCCTACCCGGGTGGTCGGGGTCGGGTCGCTGGAGCCGAGGACCGGGGAATGGATCGGGAGCTGGGCGCTCGAGCTGAACGGCGACCCGTCGCTCGAGCGGGCCGAGGGCTCGGGCCCCACGCTCTATGACCTGGCCCTCCAGCTCGCCGGGGCCGGGATCCGGAAGCTCACCGGACCGCTGCAGGTCCAGAGCACCGACGGGCCCGCAAACGCCGTCTATCCGGCGGCCTGGTCATCCCGGCATCAGGGTCGAATCTTCGCCCCTCTCATCGGCCCCCTCACCCTGCACGAAAACATCGTCTGGCTTACGGTGGCTCCCGGCACCAAACCGGGGCAGCGCGTCCGGCTCATCGAAACGGCGCCGAGCGGCATCGGATCGATGGTGACCGTCACCGCCAAGACACGGACGGGTCGGCGCTCCCGGCTGGCGCTGCGCACCCGGCTGGACGGCAGCTGGGTGGTCAGCGGAACCATCGGCATGCGGGCGGGGCCCCGACGGCTGACCGCGGTGGCCGCCGATCCGCGCGCCCTGCTGAACGCTGTCTGGGGCACGGCGCTCAACCGAGCGGGAATCAGCTGGAATCCTTCCCCCTTCATCGGCGCGCCACCGACCGGCGGCATCCAGATCCTGGCGGAAGTGTCATCGCCGTCGCTCGACTCCCTGGCCAGCGAGATCAACCGCCGGAGCCTCAACTTCGGCGCCGAGCTCCTGTTGCAGTGGGCCGGTGGGCGCGACCGCGCCCCGGAGCTCCTGACCGACCACGTGCGCCAGGTGATCGGGTCCCCGGACGGGGTCTATCTGGTGGACGGCAGCGGTCTCTCCTACGCCGACCGGGTGACTCCCGCCGCGTTCGTCTCCTATCTCGCCAAGTTCCCTGCCACGCCGGCCGGGCGGAACTTCCCGCAACTGCTGCCGGCCAACGGCAGCGGCACGCTTCACCGCCTCAACAGCGGCTTTCCGGGTGTGGGTGTGGTGCGGGCCAAGACGGGCACGCTGGGCCGGGTCTCCAGCATCGTGGGCTACCTGGGCCGACCGGAAGGCACCTTGCTGGTGGCGCTGATGTACAACGGGGGCAGGCCCTGGGCGGCCCGGCAGGCTCAGTGGAAGCTCTTTCGGGAGCTGGGCGCCAATGGCGTCGTCATCCCCAGCGACACGCTCCCGGAGGCGCCGGTCCAACTGGGAGGTGAGGCGACGTCCCACCCGGCCTGGTGGCCGGTAAGTCCGGCCAATGCCGACTCCGCTTCCGAGCACTGAGCTCCCACGCGGCCGGCACACCATGAGGGCCCGACGATCGGTCGGGCCCTCTGGCTATCCAGCCTGCCCCCCCTTTAAAACGTCACATGGGCCAACTGCTGTCCCTGCGGTTCGGACGAACGATTGAGCGCGGGCTCCACCGTAAGGGCCGCGCCCATGACCGGTGACCGAACCGGGGGCATCCCGAGCGTGAAGAAGGCCGGGTGAGGGGTGTCGGCGTTCACGATGACCGAACGCACCATGCCGCTCTCGGTGATGAACCAGAACTGATAGACGTTGCCGGCGGGCGCCGGTGGGAGCCCGTGGACGACCACGCACCAGCGGTGCGACACCGGGTCCTGGAAGATCAGCAGCCCCCCGTGCCGACCCTCCATCGCAATCGGTAGCTGCACTACCTGCCGGGCACCACGCAGCACCGACAAGGTGTCCTCCAGCGCGAGGAGCCGATTCTCCCGGTCGGCCAGGACCGCACGCAACGCGTGCCGCTCCTCCCCGCCACGATACCCCGCACCAAGCGCGAGGAGCAGGGCGGCCGCCGCGACGCCGTACGGCACCCACTGTCGCCAGCGTCCGCGCCGCTCCAGGATCTCCGTCGCGGCACGCCGGGCGAAGCCGGGCGACGCCGCTTGGGGTGGGAGCGCCATGGGAAGCCAGGCGAGCTCGCGCTCCAGCCGGGCGACCGCCGCACCGCACTCCTCGCAGCGGGCCAGGTGATCGCGAAAGGTCCGCTCTTCGCCCGCTTCCAGGCTGCGCGCGACGAACCCCGCGCGGTTCTCGACGTACCAGTCGTGGGCGTTCATAGCACCCAATCCTTGATGGAAGCCAGCGAGACGCGAAGCTTGTCGAAGGCGAGCCGGAGCCGGGTCTTGACCGTGCCCACCGGGATGCCCAGCTCGCGCGCGATCTCCGAATGGGTGAGCCCCTGGAAGTAGGCGAGACGGACGGCCTCGCGCTGGTCAGCGGGCAGCGCGGCAAGCGCGCTGTGCACCGACTCGTGGACGTGCCATCCGGGCCGAGCGGCCTCGTCCAGCTCACCGCCCACCCGCCCGACCGGCAGGGCATCGAAGGTCTCCGCCCGTGCGTGCTTCACCTGCCAGCGCCGCCGGCGCCGCAGCCGGTCGATCGCCCGATTCCGGGCGATCCGCAGCAACCATGGCATGAGCCCTCCGGGTTCGTTCCCCAACCGGCCGATCCCGTCCCAGGCGGCGGCGAAGACCTCGAGGACCACGTCCTCCGCTTCGTCCGCATCGGCCAGCATGGACTGCGTCAGACCGAGGAGCCAGGGGCTCGCGACCTCGATCAGCTCGACCAGCGCCTGCTCCTCCCGGGCGACCAGCCGCTGGCGGAGCGAACGCTCGGTCTCCAGCGTGAACGCCTCCCGCCCGGCCCGCCCCTCCTTGGGCGGGCCGGACTTCTTTCCGGGCTGGGACTCTGATCGGGCCACGCCTATGACTGCATCGACGGGGCGCCGAGCGCAAGCCGCGGCGGGACCCGCTCGAACTAAGAACGCCGCGGCGGAAGTTCCGGTTTGCGGGAGGGGAAGGGGGGAGAGCGAACGGCGGATGGCCGCAGGAGGCTTCCCCTGCGGCCGGATGGCTCAGGCGCGGCGCGCGCCTGAGGCCAGCAACACGACACCACCGACGATGGCGAGGGCACCGAGCAGCGGCGGGACCGGAAGCGACTCCTTCTTGTCGGCGCTCGCCTGGATCGGCCCGAGATCGAGCACCTTCTCCTTGTGGGTGTAGGAGAACCCACCGTAGGCGAGCCCGGCGATGCCCACGATGATCAGCAGGATGCCCACGATCGTGGCGGCCTTCATACGACTCGTCGTCCCTGGATCAGCTGAATGAGTGCGATGACCACGGCGACGACCAGCAGGACGTGGATGAATCCTCCGAGCGTGTAGGAGGACACCATCCCCAGCAACCAGAGCACGAGCAGAATGACGAAGATGGTCCAGAGCATTTTTCCCTCCTCGGTGAAACCAGCGGCCCCAGCACCCATGGCATACCCTGGGGTAAGGTAGGGGGGATCACGTCCGCCCCGCGGTGACAATGGTCACCGGTTGAGCGCGGCGTCGGTCCCCATGCTCCCCGGTGACGGCCGGACGTCTGTGCGGTCCGGAGTTGCCAGGGTGGAATCCGCGCCCTAACTTCGGGCTGCTCCTACCAAGGCGGCTCCGCACTACTCTGTGTCTCACTCAACTCATCCCCTGAGGACTTTCGTATGAGAATGCTGCATTCCGGCTTCCTGCTTGCCGGAGCCGTCGCTATGACGGCGTGCGAGCAGAATACATCCCCCACTGATCGGGCAGGAGATCGCGCCCCCTCCTTGGCCGCGACCTCGACCGGCGGCAACATGCTGGTCGGACTGAACCGGCGGCTGGCGGCGCGCGGGCTCAAGGTTCGAATCGCCTCCGCCAGCTACGTGACGAGCGCCGCCAGCGGTCAGGCAGGCCAGACCATCTTCGCGTTCGATCGCGGGAACAAACACCTCGGAACCGATTACATCCCCAATGACCCACGCCGCCATCCGGGGACGAACATCACGTACCTGGTGGACCAGAGCGATGGCGCAACCCACACCGCACCAGTCCTGACCAGCGCGGAGACCGAGGGGGCGATCGATCGGGCGATGACCACCTGGGAGAGCACCACCCGGTGCTCCAAGTTCGCCATCGACAAGGTGGCTGACCCGGGCGTGGACCCTGACCTCGTCGATGGACTGATCCTCGGCGATCCCGCACTGATCGGCACACCCTTCTTCGCCGATATCGTGCACGCGGGGTGGGAATCGGCGGCGTTTTTCGATGCCTTGGCGCCAGGCGGAAGCCAGTTCATTCTGGCGGTTACCTTCCCGTTCATCTTCACCGACGCCGCTGGAAACCCCACTGATCTGGACCGCAATGGCGAGTTCGACACCGCGTTCAACGAGATTTACTTCAATGACGCGTTCGCCTGGGGCATCGACGTCAGCACTTTCCCGTTCGACGTGGAGACCGTCGCTCTGCACGAATCGGGTCACGGTCTGAGTCAGGCGCACTTCGGCAAGATCTTCCTGACCAACGCCAACGGACGGGTGCACTTCGCACCCTTCGCCGTGATGAACGCGGCGATCTCACGTCAGGAGCACGATCTCACAGGTACCGACCTCGCCGGGCATTGCAGCCTGTGGGGAAGCTGGCCGAACCAGTAGGATCGCCTCTCGTTGCCAGACAGGGGGCTTCGCCACCAGGGCGGGCCCCCTGTTTGATGACCGGCTAGATTAAGGCGCCTCTCCCATCAGGCTCGGTCGATGGGTACCGGCAACATCCACCCGGCACGGAGACCGAATGGCCACCATCTCTGCACCCGCTCCCCGTCCGGAGGTCCAGCCCCACGAACCATTCGTTCCCGCCAGCCAATCGCCCGCGGAGCTCACACTCCGGGCGCTCGTGCTGGGTGGAATTCTCGGTGTCGTCTTCGCCGCCTCGAGCGTCTATCTCGCCCTCAAGATCGGGCTCACCGTGTCGGCCTCGATCCCCATCGCGGTGCTCTCGGTGGCCTTTTTCCGCACGCTCGGCCGCTCGACCATCCTGGAGAACAACATCGTCCAGACTACCGGATCGGCCGGCGAGTCGATCGCGGCGGGCATCGTCTTCACGCTCCCGGCGATTCTGCTGATGGGCTACGACCTGACCGTCGGCAAGGTGGCGGTCATCGCGGTCGTCGGTGGGCTCCTCGGCATCCTCCTGATGATTCCGCTCCGGCGGGCGCTCATCGTGAAGGAGCATGGCCGGCTGACCTACCCCGAGGGCACGGCCTGCGCCGAGGTGCTCGAGGCCGGGGAGCGAGGCGGCCTCCAGGCGCGACGCCTGTTCCAGGCGTTCGGGCTCGCCTTTGCCTACAAGTTCCTGATGTCCGGGCTCAAGGTCTGGAAGGAATATCCCGGCTGGGTCTCCCGATTCTATACCGGGGCGTCGATCTCGGCCGAAGTCTCGCCCGAGCTGCTGGGCGTGGGCTATATCATCGGCCCCCGGATCGCGGGGAACCTCTTCGCCGGCGGCTGCATCGCGTACCTGGTGCTCATTCCGGCGATCAAGCTGTTCGGCGCCGGGCTCACCAAGCCGATCTTCGCCGAGACCAAACTCATCAACGACATGAGCCCGGGTGAGGTTCGGGCAAACTTCGTGTTCTACATCGGCGCGGGCGCGGTGGCGACGGCCGGGATCGTCGCGCTGATCCGGGCACTTCCCACGATCCTCTCCGCGTTCCGCTCGGGCTTCCAGGATCTTCGCGGCAGCATGGGCGACGCGGTGGCGCGGGCTCGGACCGACCAGGACCTGCCGATCTGGGTGACCCTCGCGGGTGCGCTGGGGCTCGCGCTCCTGCTCACGGTCCTCCCGCAGCTCTCCGTCAACCTGCTGGGCGCCGTGCTGATCGTGATCTTCGGATTCTTCTTCGTGGTGGTGTCGGCGCGGATCACGGGTGAGATCGGCGTGAGTGCCAACCCGGTCTCCGGCATGACCATCGCGGCCCTCATCGGGACGACGGCGATCTTTCTCCTGATCGGCTGGACCGGGGTGGACCATCGGGTGGGTGCCATCTCCATCGCCGGGGTCATCGCGGTTGCCGCGAGCAACGCGGGCGCCACCAGCCAGGACCTCAAGACCGGCTTCCTGGTCGGCGCCACGCCACGGCGGCAGCAGCTCGCCATCATGGTGGGGGCGGTGACCTCCGCGATGGCCATCGGCTGGACCCTCACCCTGCTCAACAACACCTACACCAACATCGTGCCCGAGCGGCACGCGGGAGTGACCCTCCAGGCGTCCGCGCCGGGAGCGGCGGACCGCTCCATCACTACACTCGGCGAGCGGATGACGCACGACGGGCGCCCCTGGGACGTGGTGCGGGTCAACCTGCCGATCCAGGGTGTGCTGCCGGGCAAGTACCTGGTCGAGCCGACCACGCGGGAGATCGGCTATCTGGTCGACCCGGGAATCGGCGGGCGGATCCACGAGCTCAACGGCCGGCCGATCACCAAGCTGGACTCGCCCAAGGCGACGATCATGGCCCTGGTGACCGACGGGATCCTGACCCGGAAGCTTCCCTGGGGACTGGTGCTCATCGGCGTGTTTCTCACCTTCTCGATCGAGCTGATGGGCCTCCAGTCCCTGCCGATCGCGGTCGGCGTGTACCTCCCCATCTCCACCTCGTCCGCCATGTTCGCGGGAGGCGTGGTCCGCTGGCTGGTGGAGCGGCGGACCCGCGGCAGCGACCGGTCGCTGGCCAAGGTCGAGTCCGGTCCCGGGGTCCTCTTCTCGAGTGGGCTCATCGCGGGCGGCGCGCTCGCCGGGGTGGCGATCGCGGGGATCGCCGCGGCGCTGGCCCGCCGGGCGGAGGTGGCGCAGGTGCCCGCGGCGGACTACCTGGCCAACATGGCGGGACTGCAGAATGCGCTCGGATCGGTCTCTCAGAACGATCTGGTGGCGTTGGTCCTCTTCGCCAGCCTGGCAGCGGTGCTCCACCGGGTCGCGAGTCGCTAAGGTGGCGCGCACCGAGCCCGTGTCTCCCGCGATCGGCGCCCGATTGATTCACGCGGCGCTGGTGTTCGGAGTGGCGTTGTTCTGGATGGTGGCCTGGTACGCGAAGGACGCCGTGCCAAGCGTGGAGCTCCCGGACCGGCGGGTGTTGTACATCTCGCTGGCAGTCGTCAGTGCGACCCTGTTCGGCGCCGCCGCCTTCACCGCCAACCGGCTGATACCACCCGGGCGGGGAACCTCGGCGGACGACTGGTGGCGCGTCAACCTGGGCCGTGCGGTACTCATCTGGGCGCTGGTCGAGGCGCCGGCCATGCTCGGCACGATCGCCTACCTGCTCACCCGGGACTTCCGCGCACTGCTCGCCCCGTTCATCGGCGTGCTGCTGTTCGCCAACTATCGACCCAGCCGACTGACCGTAAGCTGAATGAGGATCATGACCCTGTTGCCCGCCGCCACCGAGATCGTCGCGGCGCTGGGCGGCGCGGACCGGCTGGTAGGGATCTCGCACGAGTGCGACTTCCCGCCAACCCTTGGCGCGATCCCCCGCGTCACCACGACTCCGATCGATCCAGCCGCGCCCAGCGGCGCCATCGACGCCGAGGTCCGCGCCCTCCGTGAGACCGGCCGCCCGGTCATCGCGGTCGACGCAGCCGTGCTCCGGCGGCTCGCGCCCGATCTCATCGTGACGCAGGACCTGTGTGAGGTCTGTGCCGTCGCGGGCGGGGAGGTCCACCGTCTGGCCTCCGCCATGCCGGCGGCGCCGACGGTGCTGTCGCTTTCCGGCCGGACGCTCGATGGGGTCTGGGAGGACATCCGGCGGGTGGCCCGCTCGCTGGGACTGGAGGGCGAAGGCGTGGCCCTCGTCGCCCGCCTCCAGGGCCGACTCGAGCGACTCCGGGCCAGTGCGCTGGCACATCGGCCCCGCGTGGTGTGCGTCGAATGGCTCGATCCGCCCTACCTCGCCGGCCACTGGATCCCCGATCTGGTGGAAGCCGCCGGGGGCGAGGATGTCGGCGCGCGGTCCGGCAGTCATTCGGTGCGCGCCTCCTGGTCGGAGATCGCGGGGCTGGTTCCCGACCTGGTGATCGTCATGCTCTGCGGCTTCGGCGTCGAGCGATCGCGCGTCGAGCTGGCGGCACTCCAAAGCACCGAGAGCGGGCGGCTTCTCGCCCGAGCACCGGTGTGGGTGGTGGACGCCAACGCGTACACCTCGCGCCCTGGACCGCGACTGGTGGACGGGGCGGAGCGGCTGCAATCCGCCATGCTGGGACGAGAGCTGCCCGGCCTGGTGAGATGGCAGCCCCTCGGGTGACGCGGATCGTGCCGGCTCAGGACCAGACCACCGAGGTGGCCCGCGAGCTCTTCCGGGAGTACGCCGCCTCACTGGGCTTCGACCTCGGGTTCCAGGGCTTCTCAGAGGAGGTCGCTACCCTGCCGGGCAGCTACGCCCCGCCCCTGGGCCGGCTGCTCCTGGCGTGGGACGGCGGGGAGGCGGCAGGATGCGTGGCTTTGCGCCCGCTCGAGCCGGGGATCTGTGAGATGAAACGACTCTACGTGAGGCCGGCCTACCGCAACGCTGGTCTCGGCCGTCGTCTGGCGGAGCGCATCGTTCAGGAGGCGAGAGATGCGGGCTACGGCAAGATGCGGCTCGACACGCTCGCCACCATGGCCGGAGCGCGGGCGCTCTATCACGCATTGGGGTTCCGGCCCATCCCGCCCTACCGGCCCAACCCGATCGACGGCGCGGTCTTTCTGGAGCTGACGCTGGGCGTCGACCAGGCCTAGACATCGGGGGCCGCCGCCGCGACCTTTGGCGGTTCCCATCCCAGACGCCTGATGAGACCCCAATCCCTTTCGTTTCTCAAGACCCTCCTGGACACTCCGGGTCCCTCGGCGTTCGAGGCAGCGCCCGCCAGGCTCTGGCGCACCGAGGCAGCCGGGTTCGCCGGCGAGGTGCAGGCCGACGTGAGCGGCAACTCCCTGGCGACGGTCAACCCGGCGGGCCGTCCTCGGGTGATGCTTGCGGGCCACATCGACGAGATCGGAGTGATGGTCACCTACATCGACGACGATGGTTTCGTCAGCTTCGACCCCATCGGCGGGTGGGACCCGCAAGTCTTCGTCGGGCAGCGGGTGCAACTGCTCGGCCGGGGCGGGGCGGTGATCGGTGTGGTCGGGAAGAAGGCCATCCACATCATGGACAAGGAGGATCGGGAAAAGGTCTCGAAGGTGGAGGATCTCTGGATCGACATCGGCGCGACCAGCCGGACGGAGGCGGAGCGTCACCTGCGGATCGGCGATCCTGGGGTGCTGGCCGCCGGGGTCATGGAGTTCCCCAACGACCGCCTGGTGAGCCGGTCGATCGACAATCGCATCGGCGCGTTCATCGTGCTGGAGGCGCTCCGGCTGCTCGCCGGGGACGGCGCCGGGCTCGCGGCGTCGGTGACCGCCGTGGCGACCTCCCGGGAGGAGATCGCAGCTCACGGCGGCGGCGCCCGGTCCTCGGCGGTGGCCCTGGAGCCCGACGTCGCGATCGTCATCGACGTCACCCATGCCACCGATTATCCGGGGATCGAGAAGCGACGCCATGGAGACTACCGGCTGGGAGGCGGTCCGGTGCTCTCTCGCGGGGCATCGGTGAGCGAGGTGGTGTTCGAGCTCCTGGCCGCCGCGGCGGAGGCGGAGAAGATCCCCTATACTATCGAAGCCGCCTCACGAGACACCCATACCGACGCGGAAGCGATCTTCAACGCCCACCGGGGAGTGGCCACCGCGCTCGTCTCGGTGCCCAATCGATACATGCACAGTCCCAACGAGATGATCGCCCTGGAGGACCTCGATCGGACCGCCCGTCTCCTCGCGGGCTTCGCTCGGCGGCTCCGGCCCGACACCGACTTCGTACCGCGTTAGGGAGTGGTATTCTTCGGTGGTATGCTGAGACTTCCGCCCCTACTTCCGCGCGTTCTCCTGCTACTCGCCCTTCCCGCCGTCCGGCTCGAGGCCCAGTTCGGCGTGCCGACGTACCCGCAGCAGCGGGTCACCCCGCCACCGCTTCAGGCGATCGACGACATCAAGTACCTGAGCGATGACCGTCTGGCCGGGCGAATGACGGGCACGCCCGGGGCCGACTCGGCCGCGGCCTACCTGGCGCGCCGGTTTGCCCAGGTGGGACTGCAGCCGGCGGCCGGGGGCTGGTTCCAGACCTTCACGGTGGCCAAGGCGGCCCCGGTGGCGCAGCAGGCCCACGTCGGTGGACTCCGGGGGAACAACGTCATCGGAGTCCTGCCCGGCCGGGATCCGGTGCTCCGGAACGAGGCCATCATCGTGGGGGCCCACTACGACCACCTCGGGCTCGGGGGGTTCGGCAGCCTGGATCCGGACAGCACCGGGCAGGTACACAATGGGGCGGACGACAACGCTTCGGGCGCAGCGATGCTGATCCAGATCGCGGCTCGACTGGCCGTGGCGCCGCCGGCCCGGACGGTGGTATTCATCGGGTTCAGCGGTGAGGAGCTGGGTCTCCTGGGATCCTCCTACTACGTGAAGCAGCCGGTCTATCCCCTCTCCACCACCCGGGCGATGATCAACCTCGACATGGTCGGCCGGCTGCGGCAGAGTAAGCTCATCGTCTACGGCAGCCGGACCGCCAAGGAGTTTCCCGCGTTGCTCGACTCCCTCAACTGGTACGCCGGCTTCGATCTCAAGGCCCAGGGCGACGGCTATGGCCCGAGCGACCAGTCGTCGTTTTACGCGGCCGGTCTGCCGGTGCTGCACCTGTTTACCGACCTGCACGAGGACTATCATCGCTCGACCGACGATTGGGAGAAGATCAACCTGGACGGCTTCAAGCGGGTGAGCGACTTCGCCGCCGGCCTGGTGACCGCACTGGCCAACCGACCGCGTCCGCTCACCGTCGTGACCACCGTGCCGCCGGCCGAGGCGGACACCGCCAGGATGTCGGGATCGGGTCAGGGAGCATACCTCGGCACGGTGCCGGACATGATCGACAGCCCGGGAGGCGTGCGTCTGGTGGGGGTGCGCGTCGGCAGTCCGGCAGAACGCGCCGGACTCCGCGGCGATGACGTCATCACCAGGATCGGCACCATGGACGTGCCCAATCTCGCGGCCATGGCGGCGGCGCTCCGCAGTCACCAGCCGGGCGACGTGGTGGAGATCGTCGTGCGCCGCGGGAGCCGGGTCACGACCCTGCGGGCCACGCTTGGCATCCGGGGGGGTTGAGCCATGGCTGCACTGGACGCGGACAAGGTGATCGCCTCGTTGCGCGGCGGGTTCGCCCGCGAGATCGGACGAGCGGAGCTGCTGCGGATCGCGGCCGAGCGGATCCGCGCGGCGGGCGCGCCCTACACCTCGGTGTACCTCTACATGCTGCACGGCGAGGAGCTGGTGCTCGAAGCCCATGCCGGCCGGGAGACGGAGCACACCCGAATCGCGGTCGGCGAGGGCGTCTGCGGCACCGCCGTGGCCACCGGTCATGATCAGAACGTCGCCGACGTGCGCGCCGTCTCCAACTACATCGCCTGCAACGCGTGGACCCGGTCCGAGCTGGTCGTCCTGATCCGGCGCGGCAACACCATTCTGGGGCAGATCGACATCGACAGCGACGTGCCCGATCCGTTCACGCCCGACGAGGAGGCGTCCGTCCGTCGGGTGGCCGACGCGCTGGCGGTCCTGCTGTAATTGTCCGCGCCGGTCGAGCTGTTCGTCCGCCGGATCGGGACCGGCCCACCGACCGTCGTGCTCCACGGCGGGCCCGGCGCCCACCACGATTATCTCCTTCCGGGGTTCGACGCGCTAGCCCGCGGGCGCGAGCTCATCTACTACGATCAGCGAGGCGGGGGACGCTCGCCGGTGCCGCGCGACGTGCCGGTGGGCTGGACCGAGCACGTCGCGGATCTGGAAATGCTGCGGGAGCGGTGGGGCCTCCCCCAGCTCACCATCGCGGGCTACTCCTGGGGCGGACTGCTGGCGCTCCTCTACGCGCTCGAGCATGCCGCTCGGGTGGCCCGCCTCGCGCTGGTCTCTCCGGCGCCGACCTGGCGCGCCGCCCGGGAGCAGTTCGAGCAGAGTTTCGCCCACCGCAGCCGTGATCCGGAGTTCCAGGAGGCGCGCCGGCGGCTTCGCGAGAGCGGCCTCCGGGAGCAGGACCCGGCTGCCTACCAGCAACGCATCTTCGAGCTGTCGGTAGCGCCGTATTTCTTCGATCCCGACCGGGCGCGCGAGCTCACACCGTTCCGAGTCACCGGCCGCACCCAGCAGGAGGTCTGGGCCAGCCTGGGCGACTACGACCTCCGGCCCCGTCTGGAAACGCTGCGGGGGATTCCGTCGCTGGTCCTCCATGGCGAGAACGACCCGATTCCGATCGCCGCGGCACGGGTGACGGCCGACTTGATCGGGGCGGAGTTTCAGGCCCTGCCGCACTGTGGTCACGTACCGTATGTGGAGGCGTTCGATAGCTTTGTCGCGGCGCTCGACGGCTTTCTTCCCTGATCGCCGGGAGCGCCCGCGCCGGGGGGTTACCTTTCCAGCATGCCGCGCCTCACTCCCTTCGACCTGGTCTTCAGTCAGATCGCCGAGCGCGTCCTTCCGGAGATCAGGGCCTCGATCGAGCGGGCCGGATACGACCCCACCGATCGCGACGCGGTTCTCATGATTCCCGAGGTCGTCACCCTGCTCCGCGAGCTCCGACCCGAGGAGGGGATCGGCGAGGGGATGGACCAGCTGGTGGCGCTGGTGCACCATGCCTACCTCCTCTGGGAGGCCGGCGGATTGATCCTGCCGATCCCGGAGGACCGCCTCGAGGAGCTGCTCGGCGTCTCGTCCGTCACGCCCGACCCCGCCGAGCCGCCGCGGGCGTTCTATGCCCAGCTTCCCCAGCACCGGGTCTGGGCCGAGGTGTTGGAGGGCGAGTCGCACGAGCCGCTCGACGGGTGTTTCGTCCACGCGACGCCTGGCGGTGGCCTCCGGGTCCTCGGCATCTTCGGAGTACGCCCGGAGCGGCTGGGCTTCAGCGTGGTCGAGGCCCAAGGACCTCGGGCCCGCGACCTTCACCGCCCGGACGGGACCCTCCTGTTCTCGCCGGTCCTGCCGGGCGGCGCCGCGGCGGGTCTCCATTCCATCGCTGGCGGCGAGGAGCTGCTCGACCTCGGCTGGCGTACTCGCACGGTGGCCACCGAACTCATCGCCCAGGCGCGCTAGCCGATGGAGAGCGTCAAGAGCTTCATGGACAAGAAGGCAGTCGCCCACGTCCTGGAGCAGATTGCCGCCTTTCTCGAGCTCAAGGGCGAAAACCCATTCCGGATCCGCGCCTTCCGTACCGCCGCCCGGGCGGTCGGGAGCTCCCCCGAAGATCTGCGCGAGGCCCTGGAAGACGGATCGCTCGCCGCCGCCAAGGGCGTCGGTCCGGCGACGCTCCAGATCGTCGCCGAACTGGTCAACACCGGTCGAGCGGGCATGCTGGAGGATCTGCGGGAGCAGATCCCTCCGGGCCTGGTCGAGATGCTCGCCATTTCCGGTCTTGGCGTCGCCAAGATCCGTCAGATCCACGAGGTGCTCGACGTGGACTCCTTGCCCGAGCTGGAGGCCGCGGCCCTGGACGGGCGATTGGCCAGACTGCCTCGCTTCGGGCCGAAAACCTCGGAAAACATCCTCAAGGGAATCGCCTACCTGCGCCAAGCGAGCGCCTTCCGACTCTCGCACCACGCGGCCGAAGAGGCGGAGGGACTGCGGGCGGCGCTGGAGCGGCTTCCGGGCGTGCTCTCGGCGGTGGTGGCCGGCGACGTCCGACGGCGGGCGGAAGTGGTCAAGGACCTGGTGGTGGTGCTGGTGGCCGCGGTGGCCCCCGGCGAGCTGTTCAAGCGGCTGAACCAGCTACCCGGGATCCATGAGTTCGCCGGGCAGGACGATCGCCGGCTGACCCTCCGTTTCGCCGGCGGGGCGAGCGCCCAGATCGTGGTGACGACGCCGGTGAACGCGGGGGCCGTGCTGGTCCAGGCCACCGGCAGCGAGGCCCACCTGCGCCAACTCGCCGACTACGCCGCGGGGCGTGGCTTCGCCCTGACCGGCGCCGCTCTCTGGCGGGGCAGCGAGTTCGTGCCGACGCCGGATGAGCGGCACTTCTACCAGTCTCTGGAACTGAGCCTCATCCCGCCCGAGCTCCGCGAAGGCCAGGGCGAGATCGATGCCGCGGCCGGCGGGCGTCTTCCGCGGTTGATCGAGCTGGCGGACATGCAGGGCTTCCTGCACTGCCACACCACTTATTCGGACGGGTCCAACTCGGTGGAGCAGGTGGCGCTCGCCTGCCGAGCCGCGGGATATAGCTGGGTCGGCATCACCGACCACAGCCAGGCAGCGGCGTACGCGGGCGGGCTCAAACCGGACGACCTGGCACGGCAATCCGACGAGATCGATGAGGTCAACGGGAGGCTCGACGGGATCCGGGTGCTGAAAGGCGTGGAAGCCGACATCCTGCAGGACGGGCGGATCGACTTCGACGAGAGCATCCTCGCCCGGCTGGACTTCGTGATCGCCTCGGTCCACAGCCGGTTCAACATGAACGAGCCGGAGATGACGGCGCGGATGCTCGCGGCCATGGACAACCCGTTCCTGACGATCATCGGCCATCCCACCGGCCGGCTGCTGCTCTCCCGCGACCCCTACGGCCTGGACCTCGATGCCGTGATCGAGAAGGCAGCGGCCACCGGGGTCGCGCTCGAGATCAACGCCGATCCCCACCGTCTCGATCTGGATTGGCGCGTCCTGCGTCGGATCCGCGACCACGGGGTGCCGGTCTCGATCGGGGCCGACGCCCACAGTCTCGCCGGGATCAAGAACGTGGAGTTCGGCGTGGCCGTGGCCCGGAAGGGCTGGCTGGGACCGGACGACGTCCTGAACGCCCGTCCAGTGGAGGCATTCCTGGCGCAGGTCGCACAGAGGAAGGGGCGGTGAAGCGGGTCCCCGCCCGATCCGGGCCGGGGCTCAAGCGAAAGCCTGGGCGGCGCCCCCGCGGCGCTGCCGCCCGCGCGGCGGAGATCATCCAGCGCCTGCAGCGGGTCTATCCGGACGCGACCTGCGCTCTCCGCCATCGCAACGCCTTCGAGCTCCTCTCAGCGACGATCCTCTCCGCTCAGTGCACCGACGTGCGAGTGAACCTGGTCTCGCCGGGCCTGTTCGCCCGGTATCCGACGCCGGAGGCACTGGCGCGGGCGTCTCAGGCGGACGTCGAGGAGATCATCAAGTCCACCGGCTTCTTCCGGAACAAGGCGAAGAGCCTCATCGGCATGGCCCAGGCGATCGTGGCCGACCATGACGGGCAGGTGCCGCGCACGATGGAGGAGCTCCGGACCCTGCCGGGCGTGGGCCGGAAGACCGCGAACGTGATCCTTGGGAACGCCTATGGCATCAACGAGGGAATCACGGTCGATACCCACGTTACTCGCTTGAGTCAGCTCCTCGGACTCACCCAGCAGGCAGACCCGGTCAACATCGAGCAGGACCTGACGGGGCTGTTCCCGCGGGAGACGTGGGCCCTGATCTCCCACCTGCTGATATTTCACGGCCGGCAGGTCTGTATCGCGCGCCGTCCCCGTTGTGGCGAGTGCGTGCTGGCCGATCTCTGCCCGTCGAGTCTGGTCTGAGATCCGCCGGGGGGCTGCGCACCCGCTGCGGCCTCGAGGGCCTCCGCAACCGGCTGTTCCGCTCCGGCGTGGCCGTCATCACGATCAAGCCGGGCTTCGTCGACACGCCGATGACCGCGGAGGTGCCGAAAAACGTTCTCTTCGCGAGCCCTCGGCGAGTCGGCCGCGCCATCTACCGTGCGATCGAGGCACGCCGGAGCGTCGTGTACATTCCCTGGTTCTGGCGGCCCATCATGTTTCTCGTCACCGCCTTGCCCGAATCCATTTTCCAGCGACTCCGCCTATGAGGACACTCATGCCCCTCCTCCGCTTCGTCTGCCTGGTCGGCCTGTTGCTCCACGCGGGCGCCGCCGAAGCCCAGCAGATCAGCCGGGCGACTTCGCCGGAAGCCCGGGTGGCACGAGCGGTGGAGCCCCGGGTGTTTCGGGCACATCTCGAGTTCCTGGCGGACGACGCCCTCGAAGGGCGCGCACCCGGCACGCGGGGCGGGGCAACGGCCGCGAAATACATCGCCACCCAGTTCGAGCGCCTGGGGCTGGTGCCGGGGGGCGACAGCGGCAGCTACTTCCAGCGGGTACCGATCATCACGCTGACCCCACAGCCGTCGCTGACGGTCGGCGGGGCCCAGCCGGCACCGCTCGCGTGGAAGAAGGATTTCGTCATGTGGTCGATGCGGAACGACTCCCTGGTGAACCTTCACGCCGACCCGGTCTTTGTGGGCTACGGCATCGTGGCACCGGAATACGGCTGGAACGATTACGCCGGGGTAGACGTGAAGGGCAAGCTAGTCATCACCCTGACCAACGATCCCGGTCTGCGGGACTCGACCCTCTTCCGAGGCAAGATCCTCACCTACTACGGCCGGTGGACGTACAAGATCGAGGAGGCTCGCCGGCAGGGCGCGGCCGGGATCCTCATGATTCACACCACCGAAAGTGCCACCTACCCGTGGACCACCGTCCTCTCCAGCTGGTCCGGCCCTCAGGTCCGCCTGGAGACCGAGCCCAGCTCGCTCCTGGTGGCCGGCTGGCTGCAGCAGGATGCGGCCGCCCGGCTCTTCAGCCAGGGTGGTCAGGATCTCGCCTCCCTGACCGAGCAGGCGTGGCACCAGGGCTTCAAGCCGGTGCCGCTCAAAAGCCAGTTGGGCGCCTCCGTGCGCAGCGCGATCCACCGCGCCGAGACGCACAACGTCATCGGCCGCCTGCCCGGGCGCGGCCCGCTGGCGCACGAGACGGTTCTCATCGGCGGCCACTACGACCACTTCGGCATCGGCGTCCCGGTCCGCGGCGACTCGATCTACAACGGCGCCGAGGACAACGCCTCGGGCACCGCGGCCGTGCTGGCGGCAGCCGAGGCGTTCATCCGGAGCGGCGTGCGAGCCGGCCGCTCGATCCTCTTCATCGGGTTCGCAGCGGAAGAATCGGGGCTCCTCGGGTCCCAGGCATTGGCGACGGCCCCGCCGATCCCGCTCCGCGACATGGCGGCGATTCTCAACATGGACGTGATGAATCTCTACGGTCGTACCCGGGATTTCTCCGCTCTCGGCCTGGATCAATCGTCACTGGGGGAGACGATGACACGAGCGGCGGCGGCGGAAGGGTTGCGCGTCAGCACCAATGAGGACGCGCTGATCCGAGGCTCGTACTTCCGTTCGGACCACTTCTCCCTTGCCCGGGTCGGAGTGCCGGGCACGTCCCTGGAGAGCGGCACCGACTACGTGGGCCGGCCCGCGGGCTGGGGCAAAGAACAGCAGGACGAATACGTCGCCAAGCGATACCACCAGCCGAGCGATGAGCTCCTTCCCTGGTTCACCAACGACGGCGTTGTCCAACAGCTTCGTGTCATCGTCAGGACAGCAGTGGCGGTCGGGAATGACCCCCATCAACCTACCTGGAATCCCCACTCCGAGTTCCGCCGCGCCGGTGAGGAGCGGACTGCCCATAAGTGACAGGAACTTAGCTAGCCTTACTTCTCTCTTGCCACACACTTAGGTAGATTTGCGGCCGCTTGACCCCTGGCCCCCCTCCCCAGGAGCGTTTCTGGAACTGCCTACCCAACACCGGATTCCGCTCGCCTGGCTGCTAGAGAACGCCGGAGCGTCAGTCCGGTACCGCACCTACCTCGAGCTGGCTCCGCCGGGATACGCACCTCCGGAGACGATCGAGATCGCTCACCAGGCGATTACCGAATCCAAGACCGCGCTTGCGGTCGTGAAGAAGCAGAAGGACACTGGAGTGTGGGGAGGCAACCTCCTGGGTCTGGCGCCGTCGCCGGCCCAGGGGGTCAAGGACGTCGGCACGATTCCGCAGTATCGCCGCCTGCTCCAGCTCGCGTGGCCCAGGTCGAGTCGGCCGTTCAAGCTCGCCGACCGCGTGCTGTTCCGTCTGCTCTCGCGGGACGACGATCCTGCCCTCCTCTTCGAGTTTCAAAAGAGCGTGAAGTCCGATCCCGACGCCGAGGCCTGGGCCCGAGGGATCATGCGGGAAGCTGCCTCGGGTGCGTTGGCGGAGGCGGGCTATGCGGAAGATCCGCGGCTCCGCGGTGCCGGGCACAAGATCGCCAACGCCATCTCGCAGTTCCTTCGCAGTCCCCTGGCGGAAAAGCCGTTCATCAAGTCGGGCAAGCAGATCGTGCTTCATCCCGAGGCCCATCCGCCGAGCTGGTATTCGGTCACCATGCTGGGCTCGATGCCCAACCTGCAACGGGAGCGCGCCGGATTCACCGAGCGCCTGGGCCACTATCTGGCGCAGCCCGCGCCGAACAAGTCGTTCGTCATCCAGGTGGGCAAGCGCACCGTCCGGCCACAGCATCTGCTGCTGGGCGATCCGATTGAGGCCGATGCGAAGGGCCTGCCCAAGGATCTGCCGCTGGCACTGCACTACATCGAGCTCTTGGCCCGGATGGGGGCGCTCACCTGGGCGCCGGTGGCCACGAGGGTCTTGGCTCGCCTGCTCAAGGACTGCGACGACACGGGTGTGTGGCGCCCCAAGAACCTGCGGTCCCAGCCCAAGGCCCTGAACAAGATCACCTACCACTACTACCCCCTGACGGTCGACGATAAGACCACGGAAGGGCGCGAGGTGGACGTGACCTTTCGGCTCGGCTTGATCGCCAAGCTCCTGGGCTGGACACTGGAGTACGCCTGAGGTTGGGCCCGCCCTTGCCGGCTAGGTCGTAGTCCGCAATACTACTTCGATGGCCCGAATCGATCTCACCCATTTCGGGTTCACGCCGACGGAAAGTCTGGTCTACGAGGTCCTGCTTACGGGCGGGCCGGGGACCGGATACGCCATTGCCCGGTCGGCCGGGCTCGCACGGGCCAATGCCTACAGCGCGCTCGAGGGATTGGTCTCCAAAGGCGCGGCGCGGGTCGACCCGGGCCGGCCCAAACGCTATCGGCCGGAATCACCGACTGCCCTCATCGCCCGGATCTCCACCGACCACGGCATGGCGATGGAGCGGCTGAGCAGCGACCTCGACACGATCAGCGTCCCCAGCACCCCCACGCTGGTCGAGATCGAATCCGGCCGAGCCGTTCTGCAGCTCATTACCCATGACGTTGCTCGAGCGACCGTCGCGGTCTCCCTCCTTGCCCCACCCGACGCATTTCCGATTCTCGCGCCCGCCCTCCGCCGGCCGTTCTCCGCTGGGCTGCCATTGAGCCTCTGTGCGCCCGCGCCGGTGGACCTCGGATTCGCCCCGGTCCACGTCGTGCCCAACGGCCACGGCTGGCCTGGGATGCCGATCATCGCCGTGGTGGACGAGCGCAGCGCCATCCTGGCTTCCCGGGCCGGCGGCGACGTGCGCGGCCACTGGAGCACCGCTCCGGCGTTCGTGGCGGGCGCTCGCCTCGCGTTCGAGCGCTTCCGGGGATCATGACCCAGCCGATCGACGAGGCTTTCCTGGAGCTGCAGCGGGAGTATCTCTCGGAGCTCCCCGAGCGGCTGGCCGAGATCCGGGCCGACATCGCCGCGTTCCGAGCGGGCTTGGGCGAGGCCGCCGGCTCACTCAAGGTACACTTTCACCGGCTGGCCGGATCGGGCGGCTCCTACGGATTTCCCGAGATCAGCCAGATCGCCCGGGAGCAGGAGCAGTGGATCGCGACTGGTCCGCCAAGCGCCGACGCGGGCCGCCTGGACCAGGCGGTGGAGCAGCTGGCGGCGGCCCACCGCCGGTCGGTCGCGAGTCTGAGTGGTCTACCGCCCGAGCCGACCCCGCAGCGCCGGGCCCGCCTGATCCTCCCATCCAGCCCCCAGCGGGAGCAACTCTCGGAGGCGCTCCGTCAGGAGGGGTTCGAGGTCTGTCCGAACCAGGGCAACGAGTACCCCGCGACGACGGGGACCGAACTCCTCGATCTGCTGGTGATCGGCACCGCCGCTGGTGAGGGGGACTCGTCCGCGCTCGCCTCGATCTGGACCAGGTCGTCGAGCCCCCGGCCTCGCGCCGTGGTCCTGATCGAGACGCTCAGGGCGGTGAACCGGCTTCGAGCCATCGCGGCCGGGGTCGATGCGGTCTTTCCGGTCGAGCGCATGGTGGAGGACGTTCCCCGGTATGCCCGCACGCTCGCCCGGAGCGGGCCGCCGCCGCGGGTGGTCCTCCTGGTCGAGAGTAATCCTGACCGGGCTGCCACGGTGAGCGGGCAGTTGGAGGAGGCCAACATTCGCGTGGTCCGCTGTCATCTCGCTCAGTCGGTGCGGGAGATACTCGACCGCGAGGTACCGGACCTGCTGCTTCTGGCGGTTCATCTGGCCGATTCCAGCGGCGAGGCGGTGGCCCGCACCCTTCGTCAGGATCCCCGGCTCCGCTTCCTCCCGATCCTGTTCCTCGGGCCGGGGACGGTCGAGGACCAGATCACCGCGCTCCGGGCGGGCGGGGACGACTTCCTTCCCTTTCCCACGCCCCCGGCTCTGTTGCTGGAGACGGTCGTCGTCCGAGCGGAGCGGAGCCGGCGCTTGCGCGAGACCCTCCATCGCGATGACCTCACGGGGCTGCTCAATCAGGTGACCCTCCTGGCCGAGCTGGACTACGCGGCCGATCACGCGCGCCGGCACGGCGGCGGGATGGCGTTCGTGGTCTTCGATCTGGACCGCTTTCACGAGGTGAACGAGCGCTTCGGCAGTCAGGTGGGAGACCAGGTCCTGCTCCACGTCGCCAACGTCTTCCGCTCCAACGTGCGCGCGAGCGACGTGATCGGGCGATACGGCGGTGAGGAGTTCGCGATGGTGCTGCCGGGGGTGAATGCGGCCGGCGCCGCCGTGCTGGCCGCCAAGCTGCGGAAAGTGCTGGGCGAGCAGTCCGCCTCCACCCAGGAAGGCGTCATCATTCCACTGCATGTGAGCGTCGGCTGGTCCTGTTTCCCCACAGACGGAACCGCCGCGGGGGAGCTGACCCACGCGGCGGTTCGGGCCCTGCAGAGAGACAAGAGCGAGAAGTAGAGTGGAACCGGCTGGTGCTGCGGGTGAGGTTCAGCTGCTTCAGGTAACACCTGGCACATTCACCACGGAGACACGGAGAAACACGGGGGGTGCCACGGAGAACCACATTATTGCTGTTTTCTCCCTGTAGTTCTTCCGTGTCCTCCGTGTCTCCGTGCTGAACCCCCGTATCGGAACCCGCCGCGGAATGCCTTCAGCTGTGAGCCGGGATATCTGAACCTCGTTAGTGCCGGAACCCACCCGACAGGGGCATCACGTCCCGAGGGTTCTTCTCGTCGCCGAACAGCAGGCGACCCTCCCGGAAGGTGGCGCCCCGAAGCGTAAGCGCCAGGACTTCGCCCAGCTCCTGCACCACGAACACTTCGATCTTCTCGCGAACCTCATCGGGCAGGTCCTCGAGATCCGGCTCGTTCTCCTTGGGCAGGATGATCTTGGTAATCCCCGACCGGACCGCGCCGAGCACCTTCTCCTTCACGCCCCCGATCGGGAGCACGCGGCCGCGCAGAGTGATCTCGCCCGTCATGGCGATGTCGTGGCGAACCGGCCGGCCGGACAGCGCCGAGACGACCGCCGAGGCCATGGTCACGCCCGCCGAGGGTCCATCCTTGGGGATGGCGCCGGCCGGCACGTGGATGTGGATGTCCCGATCGAACATCTCATCCTGGATCTGGAGTGCCGCCGCGTGCGAGCGGGCATAGGTCCAGGCCGCCCGAGCCGACTCCTTCATCACGTCACCCAGCTGGCCGGTGAGCACCAGCTCGCCCTTTCCGCGCATGGTCGAGGCCTCGACGAACATGATGTCGCCGCCGGTCGGGGTGTAGTACATCCCCGTGGCCACGCCGACCTCGTCCTCCCGGGCCATCTTTTCGGGGTGGACCTTGGGTCGGCCGAGCAGGTCGTCCACCATCTCGCGATCGATGGTGACCTGCTCCGCCTCGTGCGCCGCGATCCTCCGCGCCACCTTGCGGGCCAGCCGGCCGATCTCCCGCTCCAGCTGGCGCACGCCGGACTCACGAGTGTAGCTGGTGATGACCTCGGACAGTGCGTCGTCGGTGATCGTCAACTGCTCGGGACTCACGCCGTTCTCGGTGAACTGGCGGGGAATGAGGTACTTCCGCGCGATCTCCCGCTTCTCCCGCTCGGTGTATCCGGCGAATTCGACCACCTCCATCCGATCGAGCAGCGGGCTCGGAATGTTCTGGATGAAGTTCGCCGTGGCAATGAAGAGGACCTCGCTCAGGTCGAACGGGACACCCAGATAATGGTCCACGAAGCTGTCGTTCTGGGCCGGGTCGAGCACCTCGAGCAGCGCGCTCGCCGGGTCCCCCTGGAACGAGATGCCCAGCTTGTCCACTTCGTCGAGCAGGAAGACCGGGTTCTTGGTGCCGGCCTGCTTCATCCCCTGGATGATCCGTCCCGCCATGGCGCCGACGTAGGTGCGGCGATGCCCTCGGATATCGGCCTCGTCCCGCGCGCCACCGAGGGAGATCCGGACGTACTTCCGTCCCATCGCTCGGGCGATCGACTTGGCCACCGAGGTCTTCCCCACGCCTGGAGGACCCACGAAGAGGAGAATGGGACCCTTGGCCCGGTCGTCCGGGTTTCCGGCGACGTTGGGGGCGGGCACCGTGGCCGTGGCCGCGGGCACGTCGGTCGTCTCGCCGGCTGCCACCGCCTCGGCCTTCTGTTCCGCCCGGTCCTCCGGCCCGTCCTCGGCCTGTTCCGCGGCTTCCTGCTGCATCCGGAGCTGCCGCACGGCGAGGAACTCGAGTACCCGGTCCTTGACGTCGCCCAGCGCATAGTGATCCTCGTCGAGGATCTTCTGGGCCTCGTGCAGCTCGAGGTGCTCCTTGCTGCGGACGCTCCAGGGCAGCTCGGCGATGTTCTCCAGGAAGGTCCGGATGACCTGCGACTCCATCGACTCGCGCCCGATCCGGCTGAGCCGGGAGAGCTCGCGGTCGACCTCCTTGCGCGCCTCGGGCGGCAGCTCCAGGGCCTCGAGACTCTCCCGCAGCTCCTGCAGGTCGTCCCGTTCGTCGCCCTCACCCAGCTCCCGCTGGATGGTCTTGAGCTGCTCGCGGAGGAACATCTCCCGCTGCCGCTCGCCCAGCTCTTCCTGGACCTGGGACTTGATGTCTTCCTGCGCGTCGAGTACCCCGATCTGGCGCTGGACGTGCACCAGCACCCGCCGCAGCCGCTCCTCGACGCCGAGCGTCTCCAGCAGCATCTGCCGCTGCGCCGGGGTGATGTCGATATATCCCGCCACCAGGTCGGCGAACTTTCCGGCCTCGTTGACGCCGGCCAGCACCTGCTGGACCACCTCGTCGGGGAGGCCGGACTTCTGCCCCAGCTCGGCGGCGCGGGCTCGCGCCTCCCGGTGCAGGGCCACGAACGCCGGATCCTCCGGACTCAGCGGCGGCATCTCCTCGGCCTCACGGACGATCGACTGGAGAAACCCTTCCTTGTCGCTGTAGTGGATCGCGATACCTCGCCGCTCGCCGTGCAGCAGCAGCTGCATCCCGGACAGTCCCCGCTGGAGCTGGCCGATGCGCGCGATCGTCCCGATGGTGTAGAGCACTTCGGGGGTGACGCTTTCGACGTTCTGTCGTTGGGATACGGCGAAGACCAGGCGGTCGGGTGTGGCCAAGGCCGCCTCGATCGCGCGGAGGGTCGCGGGGCGGCCGGCCCCGATCGGTGCGGTGACGCCGGGGAAGAGCACCACCTCGCGGAGGGGCAGGACGGGCAATGTCAGTCGTTCGGCCATGTTCGAAACTACTCCTTAACGGTCCCCGTTCTGGGGGAGAATGATGCCGACATGAATTCGCGCTGTGTCTTGCACCGTCCGTGCCACAGGGGACTCCTTGCCAGCCATACTCCACAACAACTTATGGACACGGGCGAGTTCCCGCTTGCGGATCTGGCAGGAGCGCAGCGACGCGATTGTCGAAATCCCGAGTAATTCGCTGCCAATTTGACTCCCGAGCCCGCACCGATCGGGCACTACCCCGGCTCTGCGTACCCCCGCCTTCGGTTGCCGAGGGGAGGGCGTGGGTACAGATTGTCTGCCATGCTTGGCAGCACCACCGATGCCTCGTTCAGCACTTTCCCCTCCATTCCCGCACTGCAGAGGTGCACCGCGCATGACCGACCCGGCCGCTAAGCCGCTTGCCGCCCGCCTTGGCGACGCGCTGGGAGACGCTTACACGATCGAAGGGGAGATCGGTCGAGGCGGCATGGGCGTGGTCTATCGGGCGCGGGACGAGCGGCTGCAACGCCGAGTGGCTATCAAGGTCCTGCCGCCGGAGCTCGCGTTTCAGCGAGACATCCGGGAGCGCTTCACTCGAGAGGCGCAGACGGCGGCCCGGCTGTCGCACCCGCATATCGTCCCGATCCATTCGGTCGGTGAGGGCGCCGGCCTGGTCTACTTCGTGATGGGGTACGTGGACGGGGAATCGGTCGCTGCCCGGATCCGGCGGCGCGGCCGGCTACCGGTGGACGAGGCCCGGCGCATCATGAAGGAGTCGGCCGACGCCCTGAGCGCCGCCCATGCCCTCTCGATCATCCATCGCGACATCAAACCGGACAACATCCTGCTCGAGGGCACCCGCGGGCGGGTCATGGTCACCGATTTCGGCATCGCCAAGGCGTTGTCCGCCACGTCAAGCGCGACGCTCACTGGCGCGGGCGTGGCCATCGGAACGCCGGCCTTCATGAGCCCGGAGCAGGCAGCCGGCGAGCGCGAGATCGACGGCCGCTCGGACGTCTACAGCCTCGGCATCGTGGCGTACCAGATGCTCACCGGCGAGCTCCCCTTCAACGCGCCGACGGTGGCGGGCATCCTGATGAAGCAGATCACCGAGCCCGCTCCCGACCTGCGCGCCAAGCGGGGTGACGCGCCGGAGGATCTGGCGCTGGCCGTCACCCGCTGCCTGGAGAAGGATCCGGAGAACCGCTGGCCCAGCGCCGATGCGCTTCGACGTGCATTGGAGAGCCGCACCGTGTCGGGCTACCGACCGACCGGCACCGGGTGGAAGTCGCGCCCGGCCGAGAATCAGCGGCCCTCCGCGCCGATTGGCGAGCGCCCGCGCGGCGGATTCGAACGCAGGCCGCTGGGAGGGGCCAGGCCGCTACCCGCGCCGCGGATGCCCGGCTCGCCCGACGCGAGGCGCCGCGACTATCGCGGCAGGAAGGATCGCTCCGACGAGCTGGTCCCCGATACTGGGGAGCCCCGGATCGTGCAGAAGGTCCGGGGACAGTTCGCCAGTTGGGCGGCCGTGTCGCTCGGCTGTATGGGCATCAACGTCGCCACCGGCATCGATCATCCGTGGTTCCTGTTCCCGACCTTCGGCATGGGGCTCGGGCTCCTGCGCAACTATGCCCAGCTCTGGCAGGCGGGTTACAGTTGGCGCGACGTCCTCAGCCGGCCTCCCGCGCCCGACGCCGTCGAGACCACGATGGTGAAGGGGGTCCGGGTCGCCCGCCAACTGCCGCCGCCCAGCGCCGAGGACTACGGGGCCCAGCTCGCCGCCATCCAGCAGGTGCAGAGCGATCGTCAGGCCATCCTCAAGCTCATGGAGCGGCTGCCGGCGTCGGAGCGGAAGATGCTGCCCGAGATTCAGCAGACGGTCGACGGCCTCTACGAGCGCGCCACCGACCTGGCGCGGACGCTCCACGCGATGGACAGCAACCTCGATGTACAGGGGCTGGCCCAGATCGAGGAGCGGATTGCCGGGCTGGCCAGGGAGCCCGATGATCCGGAGCGGGCCCGCCGGCTCAACCTGCTCGAGCGTCAGCGGCAAACCATCTCCGACCTCCAGGGACGGCGGAGCCAGGTGGCGAGTCACCTCGAGTCCTGCGTCCTGGCCATGCAGAACGTGCGGTTCGATCTTCTGCGCCTGCGCTCGGCCGGCGTGGCCGCGGTCCTGGGCGACCTGACGCAGGCGACCCAGCAGGCCAAGGCGCTCTCCCGGGACGTCGACAACGCCATTGCCGCCGCCGGGGAGATCCGGGAAGCGATGAAGTAGCGGGCACCGAGGCTAGAACCTCGCCGTGTCCTCCATGGCCGTGCGGAGCGTCTGGACTTGGGGCAGGATCACGTCCTCCAGCTCCGGGGCGTAGGCCACGAAGGTATCGGTGGCGGCGACCCGCTTCACCGGAGCGTCGAGCCAGGGGAACGCCTCGTCGGCGATCCGGGCGGCGATCTCGGCGCCATACCCCCAGGAGAGCGAATCCTCGTAGGCCACGATGGCGCGACCGGTCTTCTTGACCGAGGCATAGATCATGTCCCAGTCCACCGGGGAGAGGCAGCGGAGGTCGATCACCTCGACGCTGATCCCGCTGCTCTCCTCCACCTGCTTGGCCGCCCACAGCGTCCGCTGGACCAGAGCCCCGTAGGTCACCACCGTCAGATCGGTCCCCTCGCGTACCAGCTTCGCCTTGCCGAGCGGGATCATGAAGTTGGGGCCGGGATTGGGGGCCTTGTTGTAGGTCTGGCGGTAGAGGTGCTTGTGCTCCAGGAAGAGCACCGGATCGTCCGACCGGATGGCGGTGCGAAGCAGGCCGTTTGCGTCGAGCGCGTTGGATGGGCATACGACCCGGAATCCGGGCACTCCGGTGAAGATCGCGGCGCCGGTCTGGGAGTGGTACACCGACCCACCCCTGAGATAGCCACCGTAGGTGACCCGGACGACCACCGGAGCCGAGAACGCGTTGTTGGAGCGCCAGCGGATCAGCGCCAGCTCGTTGCGGAGCTGCATGTACGCCGGCCAGATGTAGTCGAAGAACTGGATCTCGACCACCGGCTTGAGTCCGCGGGTGGCGAGGCCGACCGCACGACCGATAATGTTGGCTTCGGCCAGCGGCGAGTTGTAGACCCGCGCGCTGCCGAAGGCGCGCTGGAGACCCCAGGTCACCTTGAAGACTCCACCCTTCCCCTTCACGTCGGCAAGACTGCTCTCCCGACTGCAGTCCGCGACGTCCTGGCCGAACACGACGATCCGCGGGTCGCGCGCCATCTCGTCCCGGAGACAGATGTTGAGGAGGTCGACCATGGTGGTGGGATCGCCGGCGAATCGGGGATCGTCCTCGGTATCGAACTGCTCCGAGGTCGGGTCCACGTCCGGCGAGTACACGTAGTGGAAGATCGTGTCCGTCCCCGGCTGGGGTGAGGCCAGCGCGACGTCGGTGGCCACCTGCACTTCTTCCGCCACCTGCTGCGCCACCAGATCGAGCTCCGGCTGCGACGCGATACCCTGCTCCATGAGATACCTGGGGAAGCGGGTCAGGGGATCGCGCTCGGCGTCGGCCTTGCGCTCCGCCGGTGTGCGATACTGCACCTCGTCGTCGGACAGCGAGTGGCTGTAAGGACGGATCACGTGCGCGTGGACCAGCGCCGGGCCCTTCCGGGCGCGGGCGTACTCCACGGCCTTGGTCACCACGTCATACGACGCGAGCACGTCGCAGCCGTCCACCTCCTGAATCAGCAGCCCGGGGAATCCGGTGAGCAGCCGGGAGATCGAGCCGCCGGCCGTGTTCACCTCCACCGGCACCGAGATGGCGTAGCCGTTGTCCTCGACCAGGAAGACGACGGGCAGCTTGAGGTTGGTGGCGGTGTTGAGGGCCTCCCAGAACTCGCCCTCACTGGTGGTACCGTCGCCGGTGGTGCAGAGCACCACCTCGTCCCCCTGGATCAGCTCGTCGCGATCGGGGATCCCCTCGATGGTGGAATACCGCAGCCACGCCTCCGCACAGCCGACCGCCTGGAGGAACTGGGTCCCGGTGGGGCTCGACGCACTCACGATGTTGAGCGCCTTGTGACCCCAGTGGGACGGCATCTGCCGCCCACCGGAGTTGGGATCATCCGCCGCACCGACGGCGGAGAGGAGCTGCTCGGTGGCTGTCATGCCGAGGCCGAGGCAGAGCGCGCGGTCGCGGTAGTAGGTGTAGAACCAGTCGTAGGCCGGGCGAAAGATCTTGGAGGCGGCGGCGAGCACACCCTCGTGCCCCGCGCCGGAGATCTGGAAGAAGATGCGGTTCTGCCGCTTGAGCTGGATTTCCTTGTCGTCGATCCGCCGCGCGAGCAGCATGATGCGGTAGAGGTCGAGCAGGTCCGCCTTCTCCAGCTTGGCGGACGCCCGGGCGCGGGTGGAGGTACGTGTGGCCATCGTACTCGGGGAAAAGGGTCGCGGTCGCCGTGCTGCCGGGAACGACCGGAAGATACTTCCCCGAGAGGGGTCCTAGCGAGTTTCGGCGGGGGCGGCGAGGAGCTCGGGCAGCCGGGCGAACCGGACCCCCAGCACGACGATGGCCGCAAGTCCCGCGGCGCGCCCGCTCAATTGCGCCAGTCCACCGGCTTCACCTCGGCGAGCACACCCTCGAGGTCGTTGAACCGGACGGCCTTCGGCTCCGCGGGCATGGGGGGGCTCGAGAGCCCGACCGTACACGATCAGGTCCGGTGGGCTCCTCGACGGCGCGCGGCCGAAGGCGAACAGGCCTATCAACCCGACGACCAAGGACCCGAGCAACGGGGCGCGGGGCGGCATGGAGCCCCTCAGCGGAGTTTGGTGAGACGTCGGATGGCTTCGAGCTGCTCCAGTGCGCTCCCGCCCGAGGCCGCAGGGGCCACCGAGAACAGATCGCGGATGTCGAGCAGGATCTCCAGCATCAGCTGGTCTCGCATGTAGGCGCTTTCGATGTCGATCATGCGTCCGGGGTCTTCGGTGGCCTTGGCCCGGTCGTAGGATTCGCGGTAGATCGACTCGAGATTGGCGAGGATGCGTTCACGCGGGCGCATGCGGTCGAGTCCGGAATGCGGGAAGGTCTCTGGAGCGGTGCCCCATAGTAATGTGAAGCCTGCGGCGCGGGTACCGCGAGCTGCGGTTTGCATTCGCGACACTCAAAACCTCTTTGGTGCGGATCCGGAACGGATGGGTGGACGACTGGCCGAGCTACTGACTCGTCGGCGGCGATCCACTACGCTGCGACCGGCGGACCTGCCCAAGGCCAGAGCGGGAGCTGCGGTACCGGTACCGCAACCTGTGGTTCGCCCTCGGCGGCGCCCTCGAAGCCAACCCACCCCCCAGCCGTTGAAGGCGATGCAGGATAGCAGGTTGCCGGTTTCAGATCCGCTGGCACGGGGCCTGCCAAATTGCCCATCCATGCGAACCCACCCCTATTTCGCACCGCGATCTCGGTCGGGCGTCGGCCTCATCGAGGTCAGTCTCGCCCTGATCATGCTCGGCGTGCTCACGCTGATTGGCATCCCAAGGGTGCGGCAGACCGTCGCCCGCCACCGGGTCGACCTGGCGACGGCGCTGGTGGCGTCCGATCTGGAGAACGCGTTCGCGACCGCCCAACGGGAGGGGAAGCCACTCCGGCTCGCCTGCACCTGCGAGAGCGCCCGCTATCGGCTGACGGACCGGTCGAGCCGCACGGTCCGCCTCGCCCGCGCGCTGACCGACAGCAGCTACGCGGTGAAGGGCCTGGCCTTCTCGACTACCCCCGTCGACATCTTCCCTTCGGGGATCGCGTCCTCACCGGATACCGTGACGATCTCCGCCGGCGACTACGCGCGCCGGATCACCATGACCACCGCGGGTGAGGTGAAGATTCTCCCCTGAGCCCCGGTCCCGCGATATACTTCTCGCTGTTCTCAGCCCCGATCATCGTCCCGAGCAATCCCATGGCACTGACAGACAAGACCGTTCTCTTCTTTGCCGGCCCGCTCTACGAGGACCTCGAGCTGTGGTATCCCAAGATCCGGCTCGAGGAGGAGGGGGCCCGCACGGTCATCGCTGGAACCGGCGAGAAGACCTACCAGGGCAAGCGGGGGTATCCCCTGACCGTGGACACCAGCGTTGACGCGATTTCCGCCGCCGAGTTCGACGGTCTCGTAATCCCCGGCGGATACGCCCCGGATATCATGCGCCGCTCGAAGAAGCTGCTCCAGCTCACCCGGGAGATCTACGAGGCCGGGAAGCCGGTCGCATTCATCTGTCACGCGGGCTGGGTACCGATCTCCGCCGGCATCGTGCGCGGCAAGCGGGGCACCAGCGTCGGCGCCATCAAGGACGATCTGGTGAACGCGGGGATGCTCTGGGAGGACAGCCCGGTGGTGGTGGACGGGAACCTGATCTCCTCGCGCACCCCCGCCGATCTGCCCCAGTTCATGCGCGCCCTGATCCAGGCCCTCGGCCGCCGCTGAGATGTCCCTCAGCGATGCGCAACGCCGGGTCGACGGCTGGATCGGCCAGTTCGAGGAGGGCTACTTCCACCCCCTCACCAACCTGGCCCGCCTCACCGAGGAGGTGGGGGAGCTGGCTCGCGAGGTGAACCACCGCTTCGGTCAGAAGACGAAGAAGCAGGAGGAAGCCGAGGGAGACCTGGCCATGGAGATGGCGGACATCCTCTTCGTGCTCATCTGCATGGCCAACCGCGAGGGGATCGATCTCCAGACCGCGTTCGACCGGATGATGGAGAAGGTGGAGCGGCGGGACGCGGACCGGTGGACCCGGAAGCCGTAGCCCTTACTCCCAGTCCTCCGGGGCGGTCTCCAGCTCCTCCAGCAGCACCAGATAGCTCACCAGTCGGTCGGCCTCGACGGCTCCTTCCGAGACAGCAGCGCGAATCCGGCAGCCCGGCTCGGAGCGGTGGCGGCAGTCGGCGTACCTGCACTCGCCGATATAGGGTCGAAAATCCGGGAAACAGCTATCCAGCTGCGTGGGATCGATTCCCCAGAGCCCCACCTCGCTGAAACCAGGAGTGTCCACCAGATAGCCGCCCGCCTCGAGCGGGACCATCACCGCCGACACGGTGGTGTTCTTGCCGCGGCGTCCCTTGGCGCTGATTTCCCCGATGCGCAGTTTGAGGCCCGGCTGCACCTGGTTGAGCAGGGTCGATTTCCCCGCTCCGGACGGTCCGGTCACCACCGAAATCCGGCCCGTCAGGGCGGCGCGCAGGGCGTCGATTCCCTCACCGGTACGGGTACTGGTGCAATGGACAGTGTACCCGGCCCGTCGGCACCGCTCCGCGAGGGCCTCGGCCGGCCCGAGGTCGACCTTGTTCACCACGACGGCCGCGGGGATCTCGTTGGCTTCGGCCACCACGAGGAGCCGGTCGATCAGCTGAGGTATGGGTGGGGGATCCGCCGCGGCGGTCACCACGAAGACCTGGTCGATGTTCGCGGCGACCGGCCGGGTTCCCCGTCCCGCGGGAGTCCGCCGCTCGAGCAGCGTGGTGCGGGCCTCGACCCCGACGATGCCGTTGAGCGCGCCCCCGGGATCCGGCTCGAGGTGTACCCGGTCGCCCACCACGACGTGCGGCAGGCCCCGCTTGGCGCGACCGGTGAGCACCGCACGGACCTCGCCGGCCCCCGTGGCGATGCGATAGACCGCGCCGTCTCGCTCCAGCACGGTGCCGAGGATGCCGCTCACCACTCCGCGGGTGCCCGGGCGATCGCCTCTTCCAGCGCCGCCTTCACGTCGAAGAGCGACAGCGCCTTCAGTCGATCGCCCGCCTGCTCCGAGGTCTGGCCCCAGGCGAGCGTCTCGGTCTCCAGGTGGCCGGTGGGGCGGTCGCCCGCGGGGGACCAGCGGACGAAGAGCAGGGCGGCGCCGTAGAGTCCCCGGAGGTCAGGCTCGTCCTCCACATAGATCGCCACCGAATAGGCCTGGCCGTCGCTCCCGCCGAAGGCGGCGGCGCGCTCGTGCTTCTCCATGTACCCGCCCAGCGTCAGCTCGCTCACCGTCCTGGCACCGACTCCCGTACGACATTGCCCAGCAGGAACGCGATGTTGGCGGGCCGCTCGGCCAGCCGTCGCATGAGGTAAGGATACCACTGGGTCCCGAAGGGGATGTAGACCCGCATGTTATGTCCGGCCCGGCGAAGCCGCTCCTGCAGGTCGCGCCGGACGCCGTACAGCATCTGGAATTCGTACCGCTCGTTGACGATGCCCTGCCGCCGGACGAACTCGCGAGCGTGCCCGATGATCGCCTCATCATGGGTGGCGAGTCCCGGATAGTTGCCCCGCTGAAGCAGCCGTTCCATCAAGCTCACATAGCTCCGGTCCACCTCCGACTTCTCGGGGAAGGCGACGGCCGGCGACTCCAGGTAGGCGCCCTTGCAGAGACGCACCCGCGCGCCCATCGCGATCAGCTCCTCGATGTCGCGCTCGGAGCGGCGCAACATGGCCTGGATCACCACCCCGCAGTGTGCTGCGTAGGCCCCGAACAGGCGGTTGGCGAAGAAGTCGAGCGTCCGCTGAGTGTACGCCGAGCCTTCCATGTCGAGCCGTACGAACCCGCGGAGCGCCTTGGCCTTTTCCAGGATCATCGTCATGTTGGCGGCGCAGCGCTCTTCACTGATGTCGAGGCCCATCTGGGTCAACTTGACCGAGACGTTCACCTCGACCCCGCCCGCCGCCATGCAGTCGAGCATCCGCAGGTACTGATCTCGCGCCGCCGTCGCCTCGGCCTCCGCCGTCACGCTCTCGCCGAGCAGGTCGAGCGATGCCGTGATGCCCCGGCGACTCAGCACCTTGGCGGCCTCGACCGCCTGCTCGATCGTCTCCCCGGCGACGAAACGGGAGGCGAACCTGCGCGCGAGTCCGTTCCGACGCACGAAGTTGAAGACCCCCCGCCGCTCGGAGAGCCAGAGCAGTCCCTGACGCATGATCACGGTCGGCACCCCGTCGAAGCCGGTGAGGGGCGGCGGGGCCGCCCGAAATGGCTCCCGAAGGTAGCCGCTCGGCGAAGTGGAGTGTAGAGGCGGAGACGGGTCGCCTCGGATCGTGAATCTTTATGCACCGGTGTGACTTACGTCACCTTGTGCCGACCGGGTTGCCGGTATCCTCTGCTGCAGCTCCTGACAACGGACGTGGGTCGATGACGACACGTGGGCAGCGAAAGCACGCGGTGGTGGTCGATCCGTCCCAATCGGCCGAGGAGGCGGGGCTCCGCTACGTCAGTGACGCGGTGCCCGGCATCCGCCGCCGGCGCGCGGGGACGGGGTTCACCTATCTGGACTCCAGCGGACGCCGGATCACGGATCGCCCGACGCTGGCCCGGATCCGCTCGCTCGCGATCCCTCCGGCCTACACCCACGTGTGGATTTCCCCGCACCCCAACGGCCACATCCAGGCCACCGGCCGGGATGCACGCGGCCGGAAGCAGTACCGCTATCATCCGCGATGGCGCGAGGTCCGGGACGAAAACAAGTTCGGCCGCATGCTGGCGTTCAGTCGGGCGCTTCCGCTCATCCGAACCCGGGTCGAGCAGGACCTGAGCCGTCCGGGGCTGCCGCGGGAGAAGGTGCTGGCGGCGGTGGTCCGACTGCTCGAGCTCACGGGCATCCGCGTCGGCAACGACGAATACGCGCGCACCAACCAGTCGTTCGGGCTCACCACGCTACGAGATGATCACGTGGAGGTCTCGGGCTCGACGATGCGGTTCGAGTTCCGGGGCAAGAGCGGGAAGCTCCACCAGGTGTCCCTCAGCGACCGCCGCCTGGCGCGGATCGTGGCGCGGTGCCAGGCGCTCCCGGGGGAGGAGCTGTTTCAGTACGTGGATGACGAAGGGGTTCACCAGACCATCGGATCGAGCGACGTGAACGCCTACCTCCGTGAGGTCACGGACGACGACTTCACGGCCAAGGACTTCCGGACCTGGTCGGGAACGCTGCTGGCGGCGGCGGCGCTGGAAGAGCTCGGGCCTGCACCCTCGGAGCGGGAGGCCAAATCGACCATCGTGGCTGCGATCGACCGGGTGGCCGAGCGGCTCAACAACACCCGAACGGTCTGCCGGAAGTATTACGTTCACCCCGCGGTCTTCGACGCCTATCTGGCGGGCACGTTGCCCCAGATGATGCCCAATGGCACCCGAGCCGCCGCTGAGGCCAATGGGCTCCGACCGGGGGAGCATGGCCTGGTTCGCCTGCTCCGCCAGACGGCCTGAGACAGGCGTCTGTTATCCGCCGTACTCGCCGCCGCCCGAGCCTCCTCCGCCGCCGGTTCCCCCATCACCCGCTCCTCCTCCGGCCGGACCGCTGCCCACCGTGATCGTTCCCGACATAAGGGCGGCGCCGTGGATGGTGCAGTGAAAGGCGTAGGTCCCAGCGGCCGTAAAGGTCCTCGGCCAGGTACCCGAGGCCTGGGTCGGGGAGTGCGCGCCATCGGCGAAGGTCACGTTGTGGTCCGTGCCTCCCGGATTCCACACCCAGGTCACGGTCGTTCCGACCGGCACCGTCAGGGTCGTCGGCGAGAAGAAGTTGTTCCCCACCGTCACCTGGTCGTTGCCCGAGGCAGTGGGAGCCGTGACGTCCGACCCGCCGGAGCACGCACCGCCGGCCAGGATGGCGAGACTGGCAAACAATCCACGTCTACTCATGGCGTTCCGGTTTCTCCGGGTGGGCGCTCCCGGCCGATTCGGTATCGAGGATAGATAGCCGGAGGAGGCGGGCTCCGTCTTGAAGCCAGCGAGCCGGCTTGTACGCATCTAGCCCAAGCCTCCTCCGGTGGCCTGGCAACCACGCGCAACGTCACCATCTTTCAGCAGCGGGCCCTCCCTCGAGGTTACCATGGTCCGAAGACGCCCCGGCCCGCCGACGCCGCGGAAGCTCCGAGCGGCCCGCCTCGCCGGGTTCACGTTGACCGAGGGCATCCACGCCCATGGCAGCCGCCTCCCATGGCATGCCCACGACGGGTCGACCATCTGCTTCGTGCTGGAGGGGACGTTCACGGAGGTGACGGCCGGCTCGGCGCTCCTCTGCGTCCCGGGGACCTTGAAGTTCACCCCCGCGGGGGAGCGGCATTACGACCGGTTCGATCGGGGGGACGCCCGGGGACTGTTGATCGAGGCGGAGCCTCTCCGCATGGAAGCGATCCGTCCCTACTCCGGAGTTCTGGAGGAGCGACTGACGTTCCAGGGCGGCAGGCTCGCGGCGATCACCCGACGCATTCATCATGAGCTCCGCCAGATGGACTCGGCGGCCCCGCTCGCCATGGAGGGAATGCTCCTCGAGCTGCTGGCGGCGGCCGCCCGGGAGCAGGAGATGCGGCTCACCGGCACCGAGCCGGTCTGGCTCCGCCAGACGCGAGAGATCCTCCACGCCGATCCAGCGACTCACCGGAGCCTGGGCGAGATGGCGGAGGCGGCGGGAGTTCATCCGGTGACGCTGGCCCGAGCCTTCCGCAAGGCGTACGGCTGCAGCATGGGGGAGTACCTGCGCCGCCTCAGGATCGGCCGGGCCGCTCCCCAGCTGGCGGAGTCCGCCACACCGCTCGCCGAGATCGCGCTCGCGGCGGGCTTCGCCGACCAGAGCCACTTCTCCAACGTCTTCCGGCGTCAGACCGGCATGTCTCCATCCGCCTTCCGCCGCGCGGTCCGGACCTCCTGAGCCGGTCCGCTCGCAGACCGACCGTCACGCGGCCTCGGTGGCGCTCTGGTGGATGGCGCAGAACCTGTGGAACATCTCGGTCTACGTGAGCGATTCTCGGGCCCAGGAGCTGCCCCTGGTGGGTGGCGGCGAGCACGACTGGGCGTACCTGCTCGAGCGCCTCGACCTGCTTCCCAAGGACCAGGCGATCGGCCGCACGATCCACCTGCTCGGCGTCGGTCTCTTCGCGGCGTCCGTCGTGTGGGGCGTCGCCGCCGCCGCGCCTAGTCCGGAACCGGCTCCCCGGTCATGAGCCGGTCGAGGATGCGCACCATGGTCTCCGCCTCCACCTCGAAGTGGGACGCGGACCAGGCGGCGATGCCCGCCAGGAGGATGATCACCTGGGGGGAGGCGTGGATCACCCCGACGCGATCCGCGATCCGGCGCGAGAGCGGCCTGCTCCCGACGACGTCGACCAGGAAAACCGGCACGTCCCGCTGCCGCCGCAGTGCTCGGACCTCCTCGTACGCCATGCTGCTGCTGGGGCAGATCGGGCTGTGCTTGTACAGCACGGCGACGGGAGCCGCCAGGACCGCGGCAAACTCCGCCTCGCTGGCGATCGACGGCATGCTCGACACGACGCGGGGCTCGCCGAGGGCTACGCGAGCCGCAGGCGCTCGAGCAGCCGGAGAAACCGAGGATCTCCCCGAAGCGGATCGAGCAGCGGCTCCACCTTGAGATAGGCGAGCCAGCCCCGGCGATCGGTGTAGGCCCGCTCGAGCCACTCGAAGGCCGCATCCGTGTCGCCCAGCGCGGTGTGCACCGTGGCGAACGCCACCGGTGAGACGTAGTGCTCGCGAGCGGTGGCCGCGAGCCCATCGAGCACGGCCCGGGCCTCATCGACCCGGCCCCGGGCAGCCGCAACCGCTCCCAGTCCCGCGGTGGCAAGTGCCGGACTCTCGGAGGAGGCGACCGCCTCGCGGAAGGCGGCGGCGGCCTCATCGAACATGCGGAGTTGCAGGTAGGCGAGGCCCAGGAGGCGATGGTTCTCTTCGGCGGTCGGATTCATCGCCAGGGCGCGGCGCAGCTGCTCGAGCGCGTCTTCCGGCCGGCCGGCATAGTAGAGCAGCCACCCTACGCTGCGCCGGATGGAAACCGAGCCCGGGTCCAGCTCTATGGCCAGCCGTCCCTCCGCCAGGGCCGCTTCGGTCCTGCCCATGGCCATGAGGAACCAGGAGTACCACTGGCGGGCCACGGAGTAGCGCGGGTTGAGCTCCAGGGCCCGCTGGAACTCCCGCCCGGCGGCCACCCAATCCCAGTCGTAGATGAAGGTCACCCAGGCGAGCGAGGTGTGGGCCTCGGCGAGCGTGTCGTCCAGCGCCAGCGCGTGACGGGCTTCGACCCTGGCCCGTTCGAGCCCTTCCTGTACCGGCGCTCCGCGATAGTCCACCTGCAGGGCGTACGAATCCGATAACCCGGTATACGCCAGGGCGTAGTCGGGATCCTCCTGGATGGCCTGCTCGAAGTACTTGATCCCCTCCGCGATGGCTGCCTGGCTCCGGCGGTTCCACCAGAACCGTCCCTTGAGGTAGAGGTTATAGGCCCGGACGTTGGTGGTGTAGCGGATCGGCACCGGATCGGCCACGTCCCCGAGCAGGGTCGAGCGCAGCGTGGTGACGATGGTTCGCGCGATCTCATCCTGGATGGCGAAGACGTCGGCCATCTCCCGGTCGTAGCGCTCCGACCAGAGGGCGCGGCCGTCGCTCGCGCGGGTGAGCTGCACCGAGATGCGGAGCCGATTCCCCGATGTCCGCACCGATCCCTCCAGCACGGAGGTGACGTTGAGCCGCCCGGCGAGGGTGCGCACGTCCTCCCTGAGGCCCTTGAGGGCGAAGACCGAGGTGCGGGACGCGACCTGCAGTCCTTCGACCTTGGCCAGGGCGGTGATGATCTCCTCCGTCATGCCGTCGCTGAAATACTCGTTCTCCGGATCCGCGCTGGCGTTGACGAAGGGGAGCACGGCGATCGTGGGTGCCGCCACCGCCGCGCCGGCCGTCACCGCCGCCAGGGCTTCCGGCGCCGGGTCCACCAGGGCGGCCATGAACTCCGCCATGGTGGGGAACCGATCGTCCGGCGATTTGGCCAGCGCCCGAGACAGCGCATGCTCGATCGCCGCGGGAGCGTTGGGTCTCCGGGTCCCGATCGGTGCGGGAGTCTCGATGGCATGGCGCGCCATGGTGGCTCGGGGCCCGGTCCCCGCGAAGGGGGGCTCACCGGCCAGCATCTCGTACAACACACACGCCAGGCTGTACTGGTCGCTCCGGCCGTCGATCGCCGGTTCCGCGCTCGCCTGCTCCGGACTCATGTACGCCGGCGTGCCCACCGCGAAGCCCCGATCGGTGACGTACACGCTGTCCCCCGCCGCAGCCGTGAGGGCGGTCGCCACGCCGAAGTCCGCCACGACCGGCTCACCCTCCTGCAGCAGGATGTTCTCCGGCTTGATGTCCCGGTGGATCACGTTCAGGCGGTGGGCGTAGGTGAGGGCGGCCCCGACGGCGCGGGTGATCCGAAGCGCCACGTCGACCGGGAGCGGCCCCTCCCGGGCAAGCCGGTTGCGGAGGGTCTCGCAGCCCGCATAAGGCATGACGAAGTAAAGCAGCCCGTCGCACTCGCCCGAGTCGTGGAGCGGAAGGATCTGCGGGTGAGAGAGCCGCGCGGCGATCCGGATCTCCCGCAGGAACCGCTGGGGCTCGTACGCGCCGGGCCGGGTGTCGGGGCGGAGCACCTTGATCGCCACCTTGCGGGCGTGCTTCACATCCTCGGCCAGGTAGACCGTGGCGGTCCCGCCCCGACCGATCTCCTCCTCGATCAGATAGCGGTCGGACAGGGCGGTGCGAAGACGGTCGGTGATGTCGGACACGTGGCGATCGGGCTCCAACCTTTAGATCCGCACGGGGCGCAGTCGGGCGTACGTCCTCTAAGGGAATCCTTCGGCGCTTTCCGCACAAGGCGGGAGCGCACGACAAGGTTCCGATACGTCCCCGACCCGCGCGCGCGACACCAGCCGCTGGGTCGAACGGCTCAGCTCATGCCGGGAAGTACCGCTCGCTGTGACGCGCCATCTCGATCAGGCTCTCGGAGGGAGCGAACCGGCTGCCGTGCTGATCGCGGAGGTCGTGCAGCACCTCCACCACCCGGGCGGCGCCCAGATCGTCGATCATGCGGAGCGGGCCGCCGCGGAAGGCGGGAAAGCCGATGCCGAACAGGGCGCCGATGTCACCGTCGCGAGCGCTGCGCACGACGCCGTCGGCGAAGGCCATCGCCGCCTCGTTGAGCATGGCGTAGACCAGCCGGCGCTCGACCCGGGTGGTATCGGCACCGTCGACCGGGCGGACGCCGAGCAGCCGGTACACGGCATCATCCGGGCCCGCCTTGTGTCCTTCGCGATAGCGATAGAAGCCCCGCCCGCTCTTTCGGCCGAGCCGGCCGGTCTCGATCATCCGGCCGATGGTCTCCGCCGGCCGCAGGCGGTCTCCCAGCGCCTGATGCATCACCCCGCCGGCCTTCTGCGCCACGTCGAGCCCCACCTCGTCGAGCAGCGCCACCGGTCCCACGGGAAAGCCCCACTCGGTCATGACGCGATCGATCAGCTCGATCGGCAGGCCTTCCCGCACCAGGAGTCCGGCCTCGTTCAGGTAGGGCGAGAGGATCCGGTTGACCCAGAACCCGGGATGATCCGCCACCACGATGACCGTCTTGCCCATCCGCCGCCCGAAGCGGACCGCGGTGACGATCGCCTCGGGACCGGTGAGCCCGGTGGGGATCACCTCCAGCAGCGGCATCTTCTCGACCGGCGAGAAGAAGTGCATCCCCAGCACCCGCTCCGGGCGTTCGGCGTGGGCGGCGATGTCGCGAATGGGAATGGTCGAGGTATTGCTCGCGAAGATGGTGTCGGGCCGTCCCACCGCCTCGACCTCCGCCAGCACCCGCCGCTTGAGCTCCAGGTCCTCGAAGACCGCCTCGATGACCAGATCGGCCCGGGCGAATCCGCTGAAATCGGTCCCACCCGAGATCAACCCGCTCAGCCGCTCGAACTCCGGCCGGGTGAGTCGCCGACGCTTGAGCCGCTGCTCCAGCACGCTGGTCGCGGCCTTGATGCCCTGGCCGACGCGGGCCAGGTCGGCGTCCTTGAGCCGGGTATCGACCTCGACGTTGAGTACCGCGGTGCCGGCGATGCCGGCGCCCATGAATCCGGCGCCCACGATTCCCAAGCGGCGCACCTGGCGGGACACGGCGGTGCCGGACGGGATCCCGTCGTCCTTCTTGAGGGCGGAAGTGGCGAAGAAGATCTGCACCAGCTTCCGGGACACGTCGCCCACCGCCAGCTCGCCGAAGCTCCGGTGCTCTTCCGCGAGGCCCGCCGTGATGCCTTGCTCCAGGCCCACCCGCACCACCTCGAGCGCGGCGAGCGGCGCGGGATAATGCCCGCCGGTCTTCTCCTGCACCTGCCGGGCGGCGGTCCGGTAGACCATTCGCCGACCCGCCGTCGTGCCCTCCAGCAGCAAGGCGGGGAGGCTCCGCTTGAGCGTCCGGCGCGGCAGACCCTCGCGCGCCAGCCGGTCCGCCGCCGCCACGGCCGCGGCGCGGAGGATGCTGGGCGGGACCAGCTCGTCGACCAGTCCGAGACGATGCGCCTTCTGGCCCCGCTCGCTCTTGCCCGCCAGGATGATGTCGAGTCCCGCGCGGAGCCCGATGAGCCGGGGCAGGCGCTGGGTGCCCCCGGCCCCCGGGATGACGCCGAGCTGCACCTCGGGCAGGCCGAGCTGAGTCTTGGGATGATCGGTGGCGATGCGGTAGTGGCAGGCGAGTGCCAGCTCGAGACCAGCGCCGAGGCAGGCGCCGTGGATCGCGGCCACCACCGGCTTGGCCAGCGTCTCGACCCGGCTCAACATCTCCTGGCCCTCGAAGCTCAGCCGCTCCGCGGCCGACTGGGTGGTGAGCGCGGTGAACTCATCGATGTCGGCCCCGGCGATGAAGCTGTCGGGCTTACCCGAAATCAGCACCGCCGCGCGGACCGCGGAATCGTCGCGCAGGCCGATGAGCAAGGCCTCGAACTCCACCCGTACCGCGCCGTTGAGCTTGTTGACGGGCTCGCCCGGCAGATCGAAGGTGATGACCGCGATTCCGTCCTCGATGACAGTCGAGAAAGCGGACACTACTCGCGCTCCAGGACCATCGCGTAGCCCATTCCGCCCTGGGCGCAGATCGAGATCAGCCCGAACTGCACGTCCCGCCGCCGCATCTCGTTGGCCAGGGTGGTAACCAGTCGCCCGCCGGTGGCCGCGAAGGGGTGCCCGATGGCGATCGACCCGCCCATCACGTTGGTCCGCTCCCAATCCACCTCGCCCACCGGTTCCGCCAGGCCGAGTCGTTCCGCCCACGCCGTGGAGCCCCACGCCTGTACGTTGGAGAGCACCTGCGCCGCGAAGGCCTCGTGGATCTCGACCAGTCCCAGCTCGGACCACGGAAGCCCGGCACGCCCGAGCGCTTCGGGCACGGCGTACGCCGGCCCCATCAGCAGTTGCCAGCGAGGATCCACCGCGCTCACCGCATAGCTCCTGAGGTACGCCAGCGGCTGGTAGCCCAGTGCCCGCGCCTTCTCCTCCGCCATGAGCAACACCGCGGAGGCGCCGTCGGTGAGAGGAGAGGAGTTCCCCGCGGTGACCGAGCCGTAGCGACGGTCGAACACCGGCGGGAGCTTCGCCAGCGCCTCCAGCGACGTGTGCTCCCGGATTCCGTTGTCGGTCGCCACGATCTCATCCATCCCCGGGCCCCCGAACCAGGGCGTGATCTCGGCCGTGAGCCGGCCGTCCTGGGTGGCCGCGGCCGCGCGCTGATGGCTGGTCAGCGCCAGCTGGTCCTGCGCCTCCCGACTGATGCCGTTCTCCTTGGCCATCTTCTCGGCCGACTGGCCCATGCTCTCCCCGGTCGAGGGCTCGGCGATGGCGGGGGTCAAGGGAATGAGGTCGCGCGGGCGCACCCGGCCAAGCGCGGCGACGCGGGCGCCGAACGATCGCGCCTTCCCGGCTTCGACCAGGATGCGGCTCATCCGGCGGGAATGCAGGATCGGGATATCGGAGAGCGACTCGACGCCCCCCGCGAGCACCACATCGGCATGGCCCAGCGTGATCTGATCGGCGGCGTTGCTGATCGCCTGGGCGGCCGAGGCGCAGGCGCGGTTCAGGGTGTAGGCGGGGACGCTGGGGAGTAGTTGAGGGAGCAGGCTCACCTCCCGCGCGACGTTCGGGGTGAGCACCGAGGCGACGACCTGGCTGAAGATGACCTGGTCGATCTCCCGGCCGTCGATGTCGCTCCGGTAGAGCAGCTCCCGGGCGACGTGCCGCGCCAGGGCAACCGCGGGCACGTCGCGGAAGACCGTCCCGCTCTTGGCGAAGGGGGTACGCAGACCGGCGACGATCGCGACCCGCCGATCCGATCGAAGGTCCGGCATGTTGCCTCGGGATGAGGATCGGTCGATACTTTACGACGATTTCCGGGCCACGATGCTCGCCAGTGCCCGCCACCGCTCGGCGTCGATCGGCTCCAGCACCTCGCGCCCGTGCAGGATCCGCAGCGGGCTCACCAGCTCCGCCAGCTCTCCCGGGCGGAGGAGATGATCGTCCGAGGTCGGACCCCAGCCGAGCTCGCGCTGGCGGGTGAGGAACGTCTCCATCATCAGTAGACCGCCGGGGGCCACCAGCTCGCGAATGTCGGGCATCCGTGTCCGGTCAAGATAATTGAACAGCAGAATCGCATCAAAACGGCCGAAGTCGGGCCACGGTCCCTCGAGGTCCACGATGCGCCACTCGATCGAGAGGCCCTGCGCCTCCGCCAGCTCGCGCGCCGTGGCGATCCGGGTCTCGTCCCGGTCCACCCCGGTGACGCGCGCGCCCAGCGCCGCCGCGGCCAGGCTGTGCCGGCCCTCGCCACAGGCGAGATCGAGCACCTCCGCGCCGGGACGCACCCGATGAGCGTGCCACAGAAACCAGGTGCTGGGCCGGGGGATCCGCGAGACGGGCGGCAGGGTCACGGGGCGGGTTCCTCAGAGCGGGCGACGATGGACCAGCTCACCGCGCAACCGGCCGACGTGCTGGTGATTGGCGGTGGGATCACCGGAGCCGGCGTGGCACGGGACGCGGCCATGCGGGGACTCCGCACCGTGCTCGTCGAGCAGAATGACCTCGGATCGGGCACCAGCTCGCGCTCGAGCCGGCTCATTCACGGTGGGCTGCGCTACCTCGAGACCGGCGATCTGCGCCTGGTGCTCGAGGCCAACCGGGAGCGACGGATCCTCCTTCGCATCGCTCCCCATCTGGTCTGGCCGCTCCCCTTCATCTTCCCTCTCCACCGAGGCGACCGGCTCTCACCCTGGCGCCTGGCCGCCGGGATGTTGCTGTACGACGCCCTGGCGCTGTTCCGCAATGTGCGGGGCCACCGCATGTTGGGCAAGCGGGCGCTGCTCGAGGCGGAGCCGATGCTGCGGGAGCGCGGTCTCCTGGGCGGCGCCCGGTTCTACGACGCGCAGTGCGACGATGCCCGCCTGGTGCTCGCGACCGCCCGCTCGGCCATGCACCACGGCGCGCTGGTGGCGAACTACACCGCGGTCCGTACGCTGGAGCGCACGGCCGGGCGGGTGGTCGGCGCCCAGCTCGAGGACCTGCTCACGGGCGGGCGGGGCGCGATCCGCGCAAGTGTGGTCGTGAATGCTACCGGCCCCTGGGCGGACCGGGTGCGGACCCTGGAAGACGGCGGCGCCACCCCCCTGCTGCAGGCCACCAAGGGAATCCACATCGTGGTGGAGCGTGCCCGGCTGGACCACCGCGACGCGATCATCTTCCTCAGCCCGATCGACGGCCGGGTCCTCTTCATCCTGCCGTGGCGCGATCTTTCCTATATCGGCACCACCGACACCGACACCAGCGAGCCGCCCGAGCGGTTGACCATCTCCCCCGACGACGTGGTCTACCTGCTTCGCTCGGCCAACGCCCGCTTTCCCAACGCGCGTCTGGGGGTGGAAGACGTGCGCGCCTCGTGGGCCGGGCTCCGGCCGCTGCTTGCCGACCGCGAGCGAAGGGCCGCGTCGCGCCGCTCCCGTGAGCATCTGATCGTCCAGGGCTCAGGGGGGATGCTGACCGTGGTGGGGGGGAAGCTCACCACCTATCGCTCCATGGCCCGGGAAGTCGTGGACCGTGCGGTGCGCGAGCTCCGCTTCCGCGATGGGCGGACTCGGCCGACCGAGTCGCGCACCGACCTGGAGTCGCTCCCCGGCGGTGAGGCGGCGGACCTGAGCTCGTTCCGTGAGGGTGGGCTCGAGCTGGGCGTGACCCCCGAGAGCGTGGACCATCTGCTCCGGCACTACGGCACCGAGTCCGCCGGCATCTACAACCTCGGCGCCGGGGAACGACCGCTGCTCCGGCGGCTGGCTCCGCCCCATCCGGCGATCGAGGCCGAGGTGATTCACGCGGTGCGCCGCGAGCTGGCGCAGACGGTGGAGGACGTGATGGTCCGGCGCACCCACCTGTACTACGAGGCCCCGGAGCACGGCGTGTCGGCGACGCGCCGGGTGGCCGAGCTGATGGGCCGGGAGCGCTCCTGGGATGACGGGCGGATCGCGGCCGAAGCGACGCGCTACACGGAGTTCGCCGCGCGGTGAGCGTTCGCCGGCTGGCCGGGATCCCCGGCTTCGCCATCGATGAAGTTGCCGCGCGGGCCGGCGCGGATCCCCGGGTGCTCCGGCTGGAGAACCTCGACACCGACCTTCCCCCGCCGGCGGCGGCCGTCGCGGCGACTCGAGCCGCGGTCGGCACCGACGACGCCAACAGCTATCTCCCCTTCACCGGTAGCGTCGAGCTAAGAACCGCGGTCGCGGAGCGTCTCCGGCGCCAGTCCGGCCGGGCCTACGATCCGCAGGGCGAGGTCGTGATCACGGCGGGCGGCACCGAAGGAATGCTGGACGCCCTGCTCGCCATCACCGACTCCGGTGACGAGGTCATACTCAGCGACCCGACCTACGCCGGGATGATCAACCGGGTGCGCCTGGCGGGCGCCGTCCCCCGGCTGGTCCCCCTGGTCCACGGCAACGGCGACTGGCGTCTCGACCTCGACGCGCTCCGTGCCGCGGCCTCTTCCCGGACCCGGGCGGTGTTCCTGATGAACCCTTCGATGCCCTCGGGCGCGGTGCTCGACCGCACGGAATGGGACGCGGTCGCCCAGGTGTGCCGGGAGCGCGACTGCTGGCTGCTCTCCAACGCGGCGATGGAGCGGATCCTGTTCGACGGGCGGGCGGCGATTCACCCGGCGGCGCTCGCCGGCATGGCCGAGCGGACGATCGTGGTCGGCTCGGTGTCGAAGGAGTACCGGATGATCGGCTGGCGGATCGGCTGGGTGGCGGGACCCCGAGCCATCCTGGGTGACATCGCCCGGGTCCATCTGTACAACGTGGTGAGTCCGACGGGTATCGCCCAGTCGGGCGCGGTCGCGGCACTCAACGCACCGCCCGCCGATCTCGCGGCCGCCCTGGCCGAATGGGAGCGGCGGCGCGACGCCGTGCTGCTCGCCCTCGGCGGGTTCCCCATCATGGGTGCGGCCGGAGGCTGGTCGATGCTCCTCGACGTCCGGACGATGGGCCACGATTCCTTCACCGCCTCCCGGCTGCTGCTGGAGCGGGGCCGCGTGGCCGCGACCCCGATGCGGGACTGGGGTGAGGTGAATGGCGACCG